>JAGNTT010000135.1 GCA_017987425.1 Candidatus Omnitrophota bacterium | reverse complement strand
TTATTCAGCACGGCGAGTTTGTGCAGATCCCAGTACTCAAAAGGTCCAAAAAAGTTCCAGTTGGGACCGCGTAAAAACGTACCTACCGTAATCAAAAATATCCACAAGCATAACCAGCAGAACATAAAAATACTGACAGCCATCTTGCGGTCTTTAAATGTGTAATATCCCGCCCCTTTACGGTTGTTATCAATATAGGGAATGCACATAAGACCGAGCAGAATGATCGAAGGAAATACGACGCCGGCAATCCAAGGATCGAAATAAACAAGCATTTCCTGCAATCCAAGAAAATACCATGGGGCTTTGGACGGGTTTGGAGAAACCGTGGGGTTAGCCGGTTCTTCCAAGGGAGCCGGAAGCAGGATCGCCCAAATTAACAGGACGGCAGCCGCGCACACAAGACAGATGAATTCGATGTACACGAGATCCGGCCAGACAAGGACTTTTTCCTTGCTGTCGGCAAATTCGTTGGGCTTCTCCCCTCTGGCAATACGTTCATCATTTTCCTTCGCCTGCGACATGGCAAGCCACATAAAGAAAACAACCAGAAAAAGTAGAGCTACGATGGGAACGTTATCCGGCTTGCTGACAATGAGACGAAAATTCGGATCGCTCATGCCGAAGAGAAAAAACAAAAACATAACGGCAAACATGGCGATGCCGCCCTGCTTGGTCCATAGCTTATCGAGCCCGAGGGCTTTATTGATTTTCTCCAGCGGTTTGATCGGAGGAAAAATCAGAAGGAAACCCAAAATCACCAGATTAAAAAGGATTTTAGGGTCGGAGATTGTATTGATGAAATCTTTAATGATGCTCATAAATTTCGGTCTTCAGGTTCCTGAAAAATTACGTCGGTCCGGAGATGCCCCCGTCTTTACGGACACGCCAGAAATGCACGATCATGAAAATCATAATAACAAACGGCAGACCGATACAGTGCAGAACGTAAAAACGTAACAAGGCCGATTCCCCGACGAAACGCCCGGCCAGCATGGCAAAACGCGCGTCGCTTACAGACGTGACAAAATTCACATCGCCGATCGCCAGAAGACTTGATCCAGGCCCTGCTGTTCCTAAGAACGGCGTTGCCCCGGCCATGTTGGATCCGACGGTGATCGCCCAGATGGCCAGCTGATCCCAAGGAAGCAGATACCCCGTGAAGCTCAGCAACATCGTCAATACCAGAAGAACGACACCGATCACCCAGTTGAATTCGCGCGGCGGCTTGTACGAACCGGTCATAAATACACGGAACATGTGCAGCCACACCGTGATGACCATGAGGTGCGCGCCCCAGCGGTGAATTTCACGCATGATCCCGAGAGGTACCTGCTGTCCCAGATCAATGACGTCACCGTAAGCATACTCAACGGTCGGTCGGTAATAGAACATTAAAAGAATTCCGGTCACTGTGAGCACGAGGAAAACAAAGAACGAAAGCCCTCCCATGCACCAGGTGTATTTAACCTTCACGGCATGCTTCGGCAAACGCACGGGGTGCAAATGAAGGAACACGCTGTTGAGCATGATCATCATTCGCTGGCGGTGCGTTGTAATAGGAACACCAGTACGGAAAACGGAACGGTAAAACTGGGTGTTCTTAAATTTGTCTAGCAATGAGGGTTTGTTTGAATTTTTTTGGTCCATTTATAACTCCACGGCTTACCTTAAACGGCAATAAAAGAATCAGGATCGGTCCACTCGCCTTTTTCCTGCTGAAATTTTTTCGTTTTATCCACGAGGATTTCGCCGTCGTCCGAAAGTGCTATTTTGAATCTTTCCAATGGACGGGGTGCCGGTCCTTCGAAGTTGACGCCGGATTTGTAAAATCCGCTTCCGTGACAGGGACATTTGAATTTAGCCTCACTGGCTTGCCAGTTGGGCGTGCATCCGAGATGCGTGCATTCAGTGGAAAGGGCGTAAATCTGTTCGTCGCTGCGGACAATCCAGACACCGAATTGGTCCTTGAAGCGTTCGGACACCTGGCCGTTTTCATAATCATCCGGCACGCCGGCGCGGAACGTCTGGACAGGCTCGAACAAAACATTGGGAAAAAGATATCGCATGACCAGTGTTCCATAACCGGCCACGATCGCGGCAAACGCGGACCAGCCTACGACAAACCACTTTATAAAGGAACGTCTGTCGACGGAATCGCCGCATCCGCATGCGGGTTTGGACGGATCAGTCGGAGATTTAGTTGAATTTTTGGGAGCTTCCATAGGTTAATTTTTATGAGGCCTTTTTATATTTTTCGAGCGCCTCGAAAGCGGCGTTTCGAACTTTCATATTTTTATCATTTTTAAAAAGATCTTCAAGCCGGCGAACGATCTCGTCATTTTTTAAATTGGCGGCGGATTCAATCGCAACAAGCATCACATGCGTCTGTTCTTCCGGATCGACAGCCTCAAATTGCGCGAGATAATTCCGGTCCAGAAGTTTCGTTAAAATACCGACGGCGGAATTATCTTTGTTCTTCGCAAGAGCAACCGCAACTTCCCACTGAACGTTAGGTTCCGGGTCGTTGAGCAATTCTTTGAGAGAGCTTACAACTTTTGGTCCGCCGATGTTTCCGACAGCCATAACCGCAACCAGTCTTACGCGCGCATCATCCGATTTTAAGTACGGCAGCAGAACATCGAGCGCCTGAATGTTTTTCAGTATACCAAGAGCATAAACAAATGCAGTAAGATTCTGATCTTTTTCATCCGACGCACTTTTGATGAGCGTCGGAACAAAATCCTGATTACCCGTGCGTGCCATCGCCAAGGCCAAATACTGTCGGACTCTTTCGTCATCCCCGACGGACTTTTCGAAAACACGTATCATCTCCGTCGAGAATTGCGTGTCTTTGGGGGCCATTTTAGGATTGCTCAAAATCTTCGAAAGCTCGAAGGCCGACTGCCAGCGCTTGGTCATCCCTCCGATTTTTACATCTTCCAGATAGTCGTTCACCGTCCGGTTTTCCATTGTAAGAATACGGACCGACGCATATAGAAGAACACTGAAAACAGCGAGCAAAAATGGGACGATAAAAAACGAATGCACGATGACGCCGAAGACTGACTTTGGCTCTTCGGCAACCGGCGGTTCTTGATGTTGGACGTTCATATAAGTGCTCGGTGGTCAGGGATCGGTGGTCAGTTCAGCGATCCTCTTTTTTGATCACTGACCACTGAGCACTGATCACTCTAGTTTATTATTTAATTTTAGTATGGCTTCCTGCTCGTTCGCGGCGGGCAGCGCATTGTCAACCAGCGCGAGCACATCATGCGTCGGCTTTACTTCCAGAACGCCTGACTCATGCACGAAAAATTTCTGACCCTCGGGGGACTTAACCTTCATTACCCCGCGTTTAAGCGAAATAATCATCGCCGCATGGTTGGACATGATTCCCACTTCCCCGAGTTCACCCGCGGCTGTGAGAAATTCAACCGGTCCTTTAAATACTTCGCCCTGCGGCGTGAGGATGGACAGCCCGTACGTCGTCATAATTTCTTGGCTTTCGCGTGAACATCGTCGATGTTGCCGACCATGTAAAAGGCCTGTTCCGGAACATCATCCACTTTTCCGTCGAGAATTTCCTTGAACGAACGGATGGTATCTTCGAGCTGAACATACTTTCCAGGGATACCGGTAAACTGTTCGGCGACGTTGAACGGCTGCGACAAAAATTTCTGCACTTTGCGCGCGCGGTCGACCGTCAGACGGTCTTCCGGCGACAATTCGTCCATACCGAGGATCGCGATGATGTCCTGGAGTTCCTTGTATTTCTGCAATGTTTCCTGAACACCGCGGGCAACTTTGTAATGCTCTTCGCCGATAATTTCCGGGGCCAGAATCGATGACGTCGAGCTCAGCGGATCGACGGCCGGATAAATACCGAGCTCGGCGATCGGACGGGACAACTCGGTCGTCGCGTCCAAGTGACCGAAGGTTGTCGCGGGAGCCGGATCCGTGTAGTCGTCGGCCGGAACGTAAATGGCCTGGATGGATGTGATCGATCCCCACTTGGTCGATGTGATGCGTTCCTGCAGATCGCCCATGTCGGTTCCCAGCGTCGGCTGATAACCTACGGCCGACGGGATGCGTCCCAGAAGCGCGGAAACTTCCGAACCTGCCTGAGTGAAACGGAAAATGTTATCGATAAATAAAAGAACGTCGGTTCGTTTTTCATCACGGAAATATTCGGCGACGGTCAGCGCGGAAAGAGCAACGCGCGCGCGGGCTCCGGGCGGTTCGTTCATCTGTCCGTAAATCAGCGACGTCTTGTCGATAACGCCGGCTTCCTTCATTTCTTTAAAAAGCGCGGTACCTTCACGTGTGCGTTCACCGACGCCGGCAAATACGGAATATCCGCCGTGTTCCTTGGCAATGTTGTTGATGAGCTCCTGGATCAAAACTGTTTTCCCGACGCCGGCGCCGCCGAAGAGCCCGATCTTTCCGCCTTTGCGGTACGGGGCCAGAAGGTCGATAACTTTAATACCCGTTACGAGGATGGATGAAGATGTGTCCTGGTCTTCGACGTTCGGAGCCAGACGGTGGATCGGCATATACTTCTGCGCCTTTACAGGACCGGCGTTGTCGATAGGCTCACCCAAAAGATTCAGAACGCGCCCCAAAGTTCCTTCGCCGACCGGCATCATAATCCCTTCTCCGGTGTCCCTGACATCCTGACCGCGCCTGAGGCCTTCCGTCGAATCCATGGCAATCGTACGCACGATATTGTCTCCCAAATGCTGAGCGACTTCGAGCGTCAGATTGTCCGCCTTTTCACTGATAAAAGCGTTGGTGGTTTTCAGGGCAGAACTGATGCGCGGCAAACTGCCAGACGGAAAAGACACGTCGACAACCGCGCCGAGTACCTGTGTGATCTTGCCGATTGAATTTGAGTTTCCCATAGCCAACCTTTCGCTGTCGGATAAATTAATTTTTTAACGCCTCTGCGCCGGAGATGATCTCGATCAATTCCGTCGTGATCGATGCCTGGCGTGCACGGTTACGGCGCAGAATATATTGATCGATCAGTTCGCTGGTGTTTTCGGTGGCCTTATCCATGGCGGTCATGCGCGCGCCGTGTTCGCCGGCCGAATTCTCCAGAAGTGAAAAATAAATTTTAAAATTCAGATATTTCGGAACAAGAAATTCCAGAAGTTCAGCCGCCTCCGGTTCAAAAATATAATCGGCATTAACGCCTTTTGACTGCCCCTGCTTGAAGACTGACGAATCAAAGGGAACAAGCTTTTCGATGGTAGGCGTCTGCGACATCGGATTATTGAAACGATTGTAAGCGATATAAATCTCGTCGTATTTCTTGCCGACATAAGCGTCCGATAAATCTTTACCGATCTGAACAGCGT
>JAGNTT010000134.1 GCA_017987425.1 Candidatus Omnitrophota bacterium | reverse complement strand
TCAGCGGACAGCAGTACCAGTTCCATGCGCCGGAGCTTCAGGTGGAAAATGCAGGCGAAGTTCTGTTAAAACCAGGAGAACTTCGCATTTACGGAAAGAATGTTTCGCTGGATAATGCTGGTCTTCACATTCCTTCAGCCGAGATCAACGCAAAGGTTCTTGTCCGCACCAAAAAGAAAAACATTTTAGACGGAACACTCACTATTCCGGCAATGGAGGCGTACCGTTACAAACTTCAAAAGTTATCGACCAGTTTTGAAGGTGGCTCTTATGGGATCTCGTTTACCAATTTCCGGACGGATTTTTATAACGGACAGATCATCGGCAAGATCGATGTGAATTGGAGGGACGGCCTGCATTACAGGACTAATCTTCAGTTTGAGGGGATCGATATCAGCGCGCTCAGAGAAGTTGACGACTCAATTTACAAACAAATCGAAGGAGTGGTCCAGGGTACAGTCGTTATCGGCGGAAGCGTTCATAGTTTCGATACATTAAGGCTTAAGGCCCAAATCACCAAGGGCGGACGCATCAATGCTTCATTGTTCAAGCAAATAATGCCGCAGCTGTCTTTGTTGGCCAATGCCGCGGAGCTCAAATCGGATATTGAGAATGGTTTAAAGGTTCCTGCGGAAGTAGTTACTGTAAATCTCCGCAATGTTGATGATCGAAAAATTTCAGGGCCTGTTCACTTAAGTGTCCGTAAATTTAATCTGGATTTGAATACATCTTTGGATATTTTGTGCGATGGGAGCTGGTTTTCATTGATCGAAGCGTACCGAAACTTGGGCAAATAGTCAGGAGGATACATGGTAAAAAATAACTTGGCAGGCATCTTAATGGTGATGCTTATATGTGCGGCGGCGCAGGGGTGCACAGTGAAAGCTGTCGGCGATCCCAACCGTCCCATCACAATTAACGCGCATATTACAGTGGACATTAGAGGATTGGAAAAAACAGCCACCAATATCGAAGATTATGTCAGCGGAGCGCCGAACGCCGCTCCTACAGGAGGAAAATAAATGAGAATCACACCAAAGCTGTTTAATTTCGTTTTTGTTCTGATGATGGCTCTTTCAGTGTGTCCGAGCCTTTTGGCCGCGTCCTATGACATCAAGGAAATGACGCCTGAAGTGAAGTCCGCTCTCGATTCCCGCCGCGGCAGGTTTGAACAGCTGTCGGCTTTGAAAGCTGCGGGCAAGGTCGGAGAAAACAACAAGGGGTATGTCGAAGTCTTAAGCGGTGGAGGCGTTGGCGCAGAAGGTTTAGTGAGCGCCGAGAACAGCGACCGTAATACGATCTACAAGACGATTGTCGCGCAGAACGGACTTCCGGGAGACGCGTTATCCACCGTCGAGAAAGTATTTGCCCAGGTCCAGCGGGACAAGGCCGCATCCGGTGATTCGATCCAGAATGAATCCGGCGCTTGGGTTAAAAAGTGAGATCACAAGACACAAGTCGCAAGAGCACATGGCGGGCACAGGTTTACTTGAGTTCTTTGTGCTCCTGTGCACATGTGTTCTTGTGTGCTTTAAAAAAGGAGTTGCTATGATCAATGCCCTTCTGGATTCCCAGCTGATGATTACGGTCAATAACAAAGTGGGTACTTTGGCGGAGATCAGCAGTGTCATTTCTGCATCAAATATCAATCTGATCGCGATCAGTGCCTATGCCGTTGACAATGTCGGACATATTGTGTTCGTGACCGAAAATAACGCTGAGGCGAAAAAACTTTTAAAAGCTAAGAAATACGAAGTCCGTGAGGAAAAAGTGGTCCTGGTGACGCTGGGCAATAAACCGGGGGCTTTGCAAAAGGTGACCACCAAAATCGCCCAGGCCGGCATCGACCTGACATTTCTTTACGGCAGCGTGGAAAAAGAAGGGATCATCAGCCGTGTCGTGATGATCTCGGAAGACAACCAGTCCCTGTTGCTGGCCATCCGTACATAAGAGGAGAGATTATGCCGTCGCTTTTTACGAAGATTGTCCGTGGTGAAATTCCATGCCACAAGATCATGGAAGACGATCAATATCTGGCCTTTCTCGATATTCGTCCCATCAATCCTGGTCACACGCTGGTTATCACCAAAAAAGAAATCGATTACATTTTTGATGTCGACGACGAACTTCTCGCCGGGCTTATGGTTTTTGCCAAGAAAGTCGCCCATAAAATCGGCAAATCGGTGGAATGCCAGCGTGTCGGCATCATGGTGGCCGGGCTGGAAGTCCCTCATGCGCATGTGCATCTCGTTCCCATCACAAGCACCGGAGATCTGACGTTTGCCAGGGCCAAAGCGGCGTCTCCCGAGGAATTGTCGAAGCTGGCGGAGAAAATCCGTCAGGCCTGACGGAGGAGAAAATTCAAATGAACAAGTGGCAAATTAAATGACCATGGTTCAATGTAAAATTTAAACATTTTGGAATTTCGACTTTCTTATTGGTTCTTTAATTTGAGATTTGCCATTTGTGCTTTGGTGTTTTATTTCCGTCCAGCCTATGAGACGATTCAGCCAAGACTTTAAAATCCTGCAGAACGCCGATAAGCTGGCCTCGCGCATTTTCCTCGCCGTCACGCTGCTTTTTACCGGTTTTATCGTTTTTGCCAGTTGTTCTCCTGTTGCATCCGCCAAATATAAACTCAAGCCCAACGTATTCATGCAGCTTTTCTCCAGCCCGTCGCTGGACTATTCTTTTACTTATCATAACCTCGGGGATATTTCGACGAATGTCCTTTTTTATATTCCCCTTGGATTGTTTTTATCGCTGGCTGTATCGTTCCGCCGGCCTGCGTTTCTGACACTTTGGCTGCTTACCGGTTTTATATTGAGCGCGTCCATGGAAGTGGCCCAGTATTTCATCGGCCGTTATCCCGACCCGCTTGATCTGATCACCAATACTCTGGGGTTTCTGTTCGGTTTTGAACTAGGCGTCGTTGCCATCAAAGTGTTCGGATTGCGACCCGCCGTTGTCCTGGGAATTAACCCGGACAATCAGACAAGCACAAAGATCAATGCGGTTGCCGCTATGCGATTTCTGTATATGGCGGTCTATGTGATCAGCTCTTTTTTACCGTTTGATGTGTCGTTCGACTGGTCTCACATTTCCACCAAATTTCATCCGGATAAGGAAGGTCAGGTCCGTATGATTCTGGATCCGCTGTTTCATTTCAAACACTGGAAACATGATACGGACATTGTGATAGGGCTTTTTCTCGGGCTTTTACCCGTCGGTGTCTTGACCGCATTGCTGAGCGGCCTGAAAAGACGTTTGAGTCTGGCGTCACCGGTTTTGATGTGCCTGGCTCTTGCTGCCGTTTGCGAGCTGGGCCAGATTTTTGTCTATTCGCGCACAACCGATATCAGCATGCTGATGTTTGCGTTCCTGGCCGGGGCAGCCGGATGGCTCATCACGCGCGTATGGTTCATGCTGCAGGATTTCGAAGGGTATTCTTCGTTTGAAAACGACCGCCACCGGAACGATTTTCTTTTGATGGTCACGGGGTTCTATATTGTGTTTTTGTTTTTTGCCGCGCTTGCTCCGTACAGGTTTGAATTTTCTTTCAGGGCCATCGAACAGAAAATGCTCTATCAAACCAATCTCATTCCTTTTCAGAATCAGCTGGGTATGAGGAATCTGTCCATGACCTTATGGCTTTTGAGAGACGTCGGTGCGTTCCTACCTTTGGGGCTTTTGCTGACGTTTTGTCTGCGTGTTTTCCGCCCCAATTTGTCGAGGCTGGCAGTTCTCTCGGTAGTGGCATTGTCCTGTATGCTCTTTGCGGCCGTCTTGGAATTGGTCAAAATCACCGGGGTGGGGCGCTATGCCGACCTGACGGTTGTGCTTCTAGCCTTGGTCGGCGGAATTTTAGGATGCGTGTTCTTTCGTTTTCTCACAAAGTCTGCTCCTGTTTCGTCTGTCTGACGGTTTTACTCTTTTGCCTGTTTATTTTCCGTGTTTGACATCGTTACGCAATCCGATGTATCATGTTTATGTGAAAAGGGTAGCTGTACTCGTATTTTTCGTAGGTTTAATCACCGTATTTAATCCCGTATCTGTAGAAGCCGCGCTTCACTTGAGCGTCAATCCTGTTGACGGCGGAAACACGCTTCGTTTCGGCCATGTCGATAAGGTCATGGATGGGGGTAAATCCGTTCGTTTACGTATTTCGTCGGATGACGGCCGGCAGTACCAAGTCTTTCAGCGCCTGCAGGATCCGCTGGTCAATGAGCAGCAGAATCATTTGGGAGAGCTGGCGGTCAGCAGTTACGCGGTCAACGGTTCGAATGCTGCAGGAACACTTTATTCGCAATCGAATGAACCTCTGGGATCGGCCGATCAATTGATATTTACTTCCTCGCCCGATGGGCAAGGCGACACTCTGACACTTTCGTACACAGTGGACCCCGCGCGGGTCAGATCATCGGGAAATTTTATAGGCCGTATCGCGTATACGGTTCGTTCTTTGGGAGGCGGTCAGGACCAGGCTATTCTCAATGTATATCTCGAGGCGTCGGGCGGATTTAAAGTTTCGGTCGAAGGAGCCAAATATTCCAGTAAAGTTTATCTGGAGTCATCCCATCGTAGCCGCATTGAAGATGGCATTAAGATTTCATTTTCAGGCAATGCGAGAGATGAATTGAGAGTTTATCAAGAGGTCCGGAATTTTCCGCAAAGTGAGGATGGCCGGGAGCTGGACCGGGATGTCATTCAATTTGTTGTTGAAGGCGGCCAGGAGGGCAATCTGCATGCTGTGCCCGAGTCTTTGGGGCATAAGCGGGAACTTCTTTATAAATCCAAAGAAACTAAAGAAGAGTTAGTCGTTCATTATTTATTCAATCCGCAAAATTCAGCAGAGTTAAAAGCTGGGTTTTACCGCGGCCGCGTGGTGATGACCGTCGAATCTTCATCGGGCGTCCGCGATGTCCCCTTGGATTTTGAGATCCGTGTCGAACCGGTCTTTGATATTGAAGTTGTTTTACCTCCTCAGGGTGTGCGTTTCGGGCGGATATTGCCGCTCGATCCGCCGCAGATCAAGGAAGTGACGGTCAAGGTTTCGTCCAATCTGGGAAAGCCTTATGTGGTGATGCAGAATGTGGCAACACCACTGGTCGATCCCAAAGGGGATGAAATCAAGGAAGATCATTTTTCTTTGAAAACGGAAATGGTGGGAAATTTCTCGGGTCGTATTCTTGATCCGGATTTTGTACCCGTCGGCACAGGTGAACGTCCGGTGTTTTATTCGGATTCTCACGGGTCGCCGGCGGAGTTTAAAGTGATTTACCGTTTGCAGTCTTACCCGGAGATTGCGGCCGGTGAATACGGGGCCCCGATTGTATTTTCGTTGGGGGAAATGTAATCATCAATCG
>JAGNTT010000133.1 GCA_017987425.1 Candidatus Omnitrophota bacterium | reverse complement strand
GGCGTGGACCGTTGTTAAAACCAGGTGGCCTGTTTCGGCGGCCGTGATGGCCATGGCGATGGAGTCGAGGTCGCGCATTTCACCGATGACCAGAACGTCAGGGTCCTGGCGCAATGCGTATTTGAGTGCATCGTTAAAAGAGTTGGTGTCCGTCCCGACCTCGCGCTGAAGAACGACGCTGCTCTGCGGCTTATGATAATACTCGATCGGGTCTTCAACGGTAATGATCTTGCATCGGCGCGTTCTGTTGATCAGGTTGACCATGTAGGTCAGCGTCGTAGTCTTACCGCTTCCCGCTGTTCCGGAAATGATGATCAGACCGCGGCGTTTCATACACAAATCATTGATGACCGGAGGCAGCGCCAATTTTTCCATGGTCTCGATTTCGGCGGCCATGATTCTGATATTTGCGGCCAATTGTCCTTCGCTAAAGCAGACATTCACGCGGAACTGAAATTCCTTCTGGCTGCGGTAGGAAAAGTCCAGCTCCTTGTTCTTGTATAAAGATTCCTTTTGAAGAGGCGTCAGCATACCGAGGATGATTTCGTTGAGCCTCGCTTCGTCGAGGGGCGGCGAATCCATGGGAGTCAGTTCACCGTAGATACGCAAAAACGGCGGAAATCCCTCAATGAAGTGAATATCTGAGGCTTTACGTTTCAAAGCTTCCTGTAAAACCCCGCCAATCTTCGTCATGTCCATGGATCAAATCCTCCTTAAAGATTTTCTACTTTTCTGCCGGAAACATGCCGGCTGTGTTTTCCTGACTTTGAGAATCCGCAACAACCCGCACATCAAACGATCTTACACGCCTCATCGAACGAAAGTCTCGGGGCGCGCGGATAAAGTTTGGACTTGTCGCCGTATCCGATCGAACAGATGAAGTTCGACTTCCACGATGTACCCGCGAAGAAAAGCTCATCGACTTTTTTATTATTGAATCCCGACATGGGCCCGCAGTCAAGCCCGACGGCGCGCGCGGCCATAATGAAATAAGCGCCCTGCAGAGAACTGTTGCGGAACGCCGTCGACTGCGCCAGGCCCGGGTCGTTGGCAAAAGTGTCTTTCATCGCCGGGGAATGCGGCGCAAGCTTGGTCATATAATCGTAAAATTTTTCATCCTGGGCGATGATGACGGTCACCGGCGCGGCCTTGACCTTGGCCACGTTGCCGGCGGCGAGACATGAGATCAGTTTTTCTTTTTCAGCCGGACTTTTGACGAACAGGAAACGGCCGGGACAGCCGTTGGAACTCGTCGGCCCCCACTTGAGAAGATCATAAATGTCATGCATCTGCCGGTCACTGACATCCCGCGGCTGCCAGACGCTGAATGTACGGGCCTCGGTGAATAACTGTGCCGCGTCTTCGCTTGATATCGTTTCCATATCCGTCTCCCATGACCGTCATCCGGATGAATGTCCGGAGCCGGGCTATTCTTTGAGCAATGTCCTGATAAATGAATCCGCTTCGGCAATCGATTTGTTCATCCCGTCGACAAGACCTTCAATCTGGCTTTCAATCGCCGATGATTCACCTTTGAGCGTCCCGATTGAGGAGGCATTGAGATTATGTTTTAAATACATCACGTGATCGCTTAATTGTTTGAGGACCGGCTTCATCGAGGCTTCGGACTCGCGGACCGATTTGATGAGCACGGAATAACGGGATTTCGTTTCGCTGTATTGTTTGCGGCTGTTTTCGGCAAAGACCGGATTGGAATACGTTTTGATTTCCTTGTCCCATTCGGAGAACATGGATTTGGCAACCCCGTCCATGTTTTGGATGCGTTCGTGGACTTTGTCAGCCTCGCTCTGCGCATTCTCAAATGAGGATTTGAGTTTATTGTAGACCGACTCCAATTGTCCGCCTTTGAAATTATAAAGCTCTTTTAATCTGGTGATGGAATCCTGAAAAGTTTCCTGGGCCTTTTTCTGCTGGGCATTGACGTCCTCGACGGATTTCTTGAAAATCTGACGTTTTTCCACCCCGAAAACTTTTTCCAAAGTCGTGTTGTATAAAGTCTGACAACCGGATGACAAAACCACCACCATTAAAACCAAAGCAGCTCGTTGAAGCATATTCCCCCCATGTTAAACAAATGGATAATTTTAATGAACCCGCCGGAATGAATTACCAGCCGAGAGTGCCGTTTTTCTCCGCTTCCGCCTGCTCGGCGGCGCGTCTGGCTGCGATAACCCTGGCTTCCTGGGTTTTTTGTAAATCTGCCGTGATTTCCTCGATCGTGGCACCTTTGTTCATACGCTGGTAAATCGGTCTCAATTCCTTACGCGTGGGATCCCTTTCCAGCAGGTATTTGTACACACCGGCAACCTGTTCGGCGACTTCTTTAGAGACTTGCGGACCGGGCCCGGCGTATTTGTTGCATAGCAGCTGGCCGGAAATGATCAGCCCGTCGCTGCGGATGCCCTGGAAACGAAAACCGTTGTCAGTGAACGCGAGCTCGTATGTTTTATCATTATAATCATTGGCCAGATGAATGCCTTTGAAGTCGGCCGTCTGCGTCCATGTGCCGAATCCCCAATGCGTCAAATACTTGCCGTCTTCCTGAAAATCGATATAACCGTCCCAAACCTCGCTGCGGAACGTCCATAACGAAGCCTCAAGCGATTGAGGATCGGCCGCTGTGACACCGTACTGGGAACATCCCCGCAAGTCCCATTGCGCGAAGGCCGGATTCACACCGAATGCCAGCACAGCCGCCGCAACCAAAATCATTGTTCTTAACATATCCACCGTCTCCTTATGACGCCCCATGACGCCGCGATTAAAAAAAACAAGGCGGACCCGATTGCTCATCAGGTCCGCCCGGTATCAAACACGAAGCGAAATACTCAATAATACTGCTAAAGGTGTCATGCGTAACATCGCCATTGAATGCTTGTTCAGAAATTTTAAACATTTACGCGCGGCAAACATCAAATTTTCCTATCTCTGCGAACCTGCTCATTTTATATAAAGAATACCATATATTAAAGAGAATTCTTGTACTCTGAACATAAAAAAAGACTCCTGATTTTGCCCGGCTTACAGGTATTTCCAGACAAATTTTTATTTAGGAGTTAATCAGCCGGATAAAGATATCGGCGTATTTGGCCAGTTTCAGCTGGCCCACGCCATAGACCTGAGCGAATTCCGCGGTTGTCCTCGGCCGGCGCTGGCACATGTCGATGAGCGATTTGTCGGAAAAAATAATATAGGGCGGCACGCCTTCGTCATCGGCGAGCTCTTTGCGTTTGGCACGCAGAATTTCAAATAATTCCTGATCATACCCCTGCCCTGCTTTGCGTCCGGGCGCTTTGGATTGAGGCGCATCGGCCGCCGGCTGAAATCCCTGAAAACCGCGCTTGCCGCTTAAAATCTGAAACGATCCTTCCGAAAGACTTAAAACTCCATATTCATCATCTTTATTGAGCACATTCTGGGACAGCAGCTGCTGCGTAAGCGACTGCCATTGTTTAACGCTCCACTGACGCCCCGCTCCAAACGTGGAACAGTCCTGATGATTATAGTTTAAAATCTTTTCCGCGTGACTGCCGCGCAGAATATTGATGATATGAAGCGCGCCGAAGCGTCCGCCGGTTTCGTTCACCGTCTGCAGAAATTTGACGGCCTGAAGCGTGAGGCTGACCGCGGATTCCTGCGGTTTGGTGCAGTTGTCGCACAGGCCGCAATTCTCAACCGCGTATTTCTCGCCGAAATAATTGATGAGCGCTATCCTCCGGCACTGCCGGCTTTCGGCAAAGTTGACGATGGCATTCAGATGGTTCTGGGCGAGACGCCGCTGGGCGTCATCGGTCTTCTGATCGATGAAATAACGGATCTTGCCGCTGTCCGCCGAGGAATATAAAAGAAGACAGTGCGACGGCAGACCATCACGCCCCGCGCGGCCGGTTTCCTGATAATAGGATTCGATATTTTTGGGAAGATCAAAATGAATGACAAAGCGGACGTTCGGCTTGTTGATGCCCATGCCGAAGGCGATGGTGGCGACCATGATGGGCGCGTCGTCGCGGATAAAAAGTTCCTGGTTGCGGTTGCGCACTGTATCGGCAAGCCCGGCGTGATACGCCAGCGCCCGGTGTCCAGCCGCGTTTAAGGCTTCGGTCAGGTCTTCCACCTGCTTGCGCGAAAAACAATAGATGATGCCGCTCTGGTCTTTGAACGCTTTGAGAAAAGCGATGGTCTGGCGTGTCGCGTTATTCTTAGGGAGCACTTCATAAAATAAATTGTCGCGGTTGAAACTGGCCACCAGTACGCCGGGCGACTGCAATGCCAGATTGGAAACGATGTCTTTGCGCACGCGCTCGGTGGCGGTCGCGGTGACGGCCAGATACACAGCGTCGGGAAAATGCGCGCGGATGTCCCTGATCTTGCGGTATTCCGGACGGAAATCATGCCCCCATTCGGAAATGCAGTGCGCCTCGTCGATCGTCACGCAGTCCACCTTGCAGGCCGCCAGCATCTCCAGAATTTCCGGTTTGAACAATGTTTCCGGCGCGCAAAAAAGCATTTTGGTGCGCCCGCCGCGGATGCGGTCTTTGTTTTCCGTGTATTCTTCCCACGTCAGGGAACTGTTGAGCACTTCCGCCTCGACGCCCAGATTTTTCAGCTGGCTGACCTGGTCTTTCATCAGCGCGATGAGAGGAGAAATCACGATCGTCAGCCCCGGAAACATCAGCGCCGGGATCTGGTAACAAATAGACTTCCCCCCGCCCGTCGGCATGATCAGCAAAGTATCACGCTTATCGAGCACCGCCCGGATGCAAGTTTCCTGCAAAGGACGGAACGAAGCGTAACCGAATACGGATTTAAGAATATTAAGCTGATTGTTATTGATGGCGTTGGTAAGCATAGTTAAATGGACACAAAGGTCGCAGAGGCGGCAAAGGGACGCAGGTCAGACGTTTGTGTCCCTCTGTGTATTTTTGTGTACCTGTGTGATACCTCTGTGTACCTTTGTAACCTTATTTTCTTAGGGGCTTAAGCAGATAATCCAATCCGTTGAGTTTGATCTCGTAAAGACTCTGCAGCATCCCGCCGAGCTTTCCCTTGGGAAAACCTTTACGGGCGAACCACATGATATACGTTTCCGGCAGATCGACCAAGAGAACATCCTTATATTTTCCGAACGGCATCCGCGCGCGAATGAGGTCGAGCATGTATTGTTCGTCGAAGATTGGGGGAATGATTTCATTCTCTACCATCTTATTCAGTCTCTTCCTCAAATAACCGCGAACCTTCACCGTGAAGTTTAAATACACGTTTTTGCTGTTCGAACACTACTTCTTCAAAAAGATCAAAAAATCCTTTTCTTCCTAATAGACCAGTACCTTTGGGATTCATCTTCACGACAAAACCAGCCGAACAAGAAAACTTCCACAACTGATCGTCAA
>JAGNTT010000020.1 GCA_017987425.1 Candidatus Omnitrophota bacterium | reverse complement strand
CCAGTACGGTTTACCGCGACAGGCTCGCGGCGCAGTCAGGGCTTCTGCCGCGCGACATCATCGATGAGCTTATCGTGCGTGCGCACGCGCTTAACGAACTCGGCGCGCGCGGAATGCACACTATGAAAGATGTGACGACGTTCTGCCGTTCTTATAAAGACAGCCCGCTGGAATGTCTGGCCCATCTCGGCCTTGACCGCGTGGCAATCCTGAGGGAGCAAGGCAGCCAGAGCGTCAATCCTAAGCAGCGCTGATGTCAGTGATCCCGCACTCGCTGCACTCGTGCGGGATATGTGTTCGGGCATGGAAGCAAAAAGTTTACCGAAGACTTAAATATGTATTGAGTTTTAAAGTTCTTTTATATATAATCCTGCTCTGTCGATTTTGGGTTTGCATCATCGAATCAGATTTTGGAATGATTGCGCTCGTAGCTCAACTGGATAGAGCATCAGCCTACGGAGCTGAGGGTTGCAGGTTCGAATCCTGCCGAGCGCGTTCTTTTTCGAGTTTAGTTCAGTGTGTTAAGAAAGCCAAACAGAACCCTAACCTAGCCGGTCAATAATGATCAGCTAGGGTTTTTTATTGTCTATGTCGCTGCTTGAAAATATCTATATGAAGGAAGCGATCCGCCAGGCCGCCAAGGCGGCGGAAGAGGATGAGGTTCCGGTGGGGGCGGTCATTGTTTATGAAAACAAGATCATTGCCAAAGCCCACAACCAGATTGAGCTTCTCAAGGATCCCACTGCGCATGCCGAAATGATCGCCATCACGCAGGCGACGAATTTTCTTCAGCTTAAGTGGTTGCAGGATTGTACGCTCTATGTTACAATCGAGCCCTGTTCGATGTGCACGGGGGCTCTTGTTCTCTCGAGGATCGGACGGGTTGTTTTCGGGGCGCACGATCCGAAGACGGGGGCCTTCGGGTCTGTCGTCAATATCGCCCAGCATCCGAAGCTCAATCATCAGATCGATATGATGCACGGTGTTCTAGGCGATGAGTGCGGCGCGCTTATGAGTGAATTTTTCCGTAGGAAGCGTAAAAAAGCGACTGAAGAGAATTGAAATTTTGTAAGTAGTCCGGCCTGTTTTTGGAGAGGTGGCAGAGTGGCCGAATGCAAGTGCCTGCTAAGCACTTGACCGGGTAACTGGTCCCAGGGTTCGAATCCCTGCCTCTCCGTTTTATTTTGATGTGAACCCTCCGACGGTGACCATTAGCTAAAATGGTCTGAGTTGTCGGGGATTCGAACTCAAGTTCGACCGGAGGGTTTTATCCGGTGGATGGTGGCTATACGGCACGATAATGTGGCTTGTAAAGGGATGGTTAGCCTCAGGAGAATAAAAGAAGGAGGGAATTAATTCGTGTTTAAAAAAATTTGTTTAATGAACTTGGTCTTCTTGTTGGCTTCCCATGGGGCTTTTGCGCAGGAGGAAACACTGCAGGCGAAAATTTCGCGCATCATTGCGCCGATGAGAGCAGAGGTTGGTGTTTCCATTCTGGGCATAGAGGAGAGGAAGGCTTTGGGCGTTAATGGGGAAAGCAAGTTTCCTATGCAAAGTGTTTTTAAATTTCCTCTGGCCTTGGCTGTTTTGAGCGAAGTGGACAAGGGTCGTTTTGCTTTGGATCAGGAATTAGATATACGTAAGGGCGATCTCTTGCCGAATACCTGGAGCCCAATAAGGGATAAGTATCCCGATGGAGATATTAAGATGTCATTGGCCGAGATTTTAAAATATACCGTGGCCCAAAGCGATAATAACGGATGCGACATTTTGCTGAAGCTTATCGGAGGGCCTGCGGTGGTAAATGATTATATACATGGCCTCGGCATAAAGGATTTTTCTGTCCAATTTAACGAACAAGAGATGCATAAAAATTGGAACGTCCAGTTTTCTAATTGGGCTACTCCCGCAGCTATCATCGAGTTGCTTAAAATTTTTTATGAAGAGAAGATTTTATCCCGTAAAAGCTTTGATTTTCTTTGGGGTGTGATGACGGAAACAAAGACAGGACAAAATAGAATCAAGGGGCAGTTGCCGCAAGGAATTGCGGTTGCTCATAAAACGGGGACCTCTGATACGAATAAGGAAGGAATTACGGCAGCTGTCAATGATGTGGGGATTATCACTTTACCCGACGGTAAACATGTCGCCATTGCTGTATTTATTACTAACTCGCGCGAGGATGTCGCAACGAATGAAAAGATTATCTCCGACATCTCTAGGGCCGTCTGGGATAATTTTGATGGGCGCGTGCAGTGAGGCGAGAAATGTCTGGATTGTGCCGGGCGCTGGCGGCAGATAAAGAGCGTGTTGGGTTAAAGTCTCGAGAGGATTATGAGTCAAAGAATGCTTACTGAGAAACAAGCAAGAGAATTTTCAAGCCATTGGATTGATGGATGGAATTCACACAATCTGGATGCGATTATGGCGCATTATGACGAGAAAGTTGTTTTGACTTCTCCAGTCGCGCAAAAGATTATGAATATCCCATCCGGCACAATCGAGGGCAAAGCAGCATTACAAGTTTACTTTGCCAAAGGACTGGACTTTTACCCTGATTTAAGATTTGAACTTATTGAGGTAATGTGGGGAATAAAAAGCGTGGTTGTGCATTACAAGAATCAGAAAGGTATAAAAGTTGGGGAATTAATGGAATTTGGTCCGACAGGTAAAGTTATTAGGGTTATTGTAAATTATAATAGTTAGCACCGTTTTGATAAAATACCTTTACGGTATGGCTGGGTAGTGTCGATGGGTTCGCCTAAGGATATAAGCGTTCCCATACTGCGATGGCGATAAATTTTTATAAGTAGTTGTATTTCAGGTAGTTGTAGGGTTCGCCTTTCGTCCACGCCTACCCGCCAGTTTCCAAATACAAAAACCTTCTATCCCGTATGGGAAGAAGGTTTTTGTGTTTTTAAAGAAAAACTGGCGGAGACTCTGACGAGGCTCTGTCCGAGTCAGAGTCTATAGGTGGGAGGGTTTTGATGATTAATATTGACCGAAATCAAAGGAATAATTGTTTTGTGGGGAAAGTTAAAAAAATGGCCTGATCTGATGTTTCGGTGTTCACCTGTAAAATCCCACGCTAGGAGTACGCGATATGTAAGCCAATTCATGAGTGAGATCTGAGCAATGATAGATTGCCCCTCTCGTGCCCAATCCACTGTAAGTATATGACCAACTCTTCTGTTTCCTGAAATCGGTTCATCGCCAAGAATTGAAGCTTGTTCAATTTTTACTAAGTCTTGAATATCGGTTTCACCTGTCAAAATGTATGTTCGAATTAGGTCAAAATCTTTGTGCAACATAAAGTCAGCTTTTTGAAGATACGCAAGGTAATTAAATCCTATTTTTGCTACAGCTCGCAATATTGTCTGATCAATCGTGCTTTTAACTTCACACTGCACGTCTATTACTTGGTCAGCAGAGCCGACATCAATCTGCAGTTTCGCACCACTTGAATCTTTAAATGTTATTCCTTTGTCAGCAAGAATTTTATCTGCAATGGTAGGATCGCATCCGAAAATCATCATTGCAATCTGGTCTTCCAGATTATAGTTGTTTATTAAGTAGGCTTTGTCGGGGATATCATCAAGTCGGAAAAATTCTCGCGCGCCATTTGGTTTTACGAAACCAACTTGTGGTAGGGGTTTTAGCAAGATTCTTTTTTCTGTCGGGCAATATTCTGGATATCCGTAGGTTCCTTTGAAGGGCCCGTCGGGCATTTGCATAATCAAACGACTGTGCTTCCCTATAGTTTTGAATTCTTCAGGACGTTTTATCTTTTGATCATAGCGCAATAAGCCCTCATAGCTATCTCTTGCTAATGTGAGATCAATTGTTTTGCCAAAATGTTCGTTACAGCTATCACACACAATGTCATTTAATGTAAAATTATTATTAAAAACACCAAAAGCTTGAGGAATGACATGTTCTTTTTTGGTGAAACCAGATCTGTCTTTGTTTGTAAGGCAGTATATGCATTTCATAATATAATTATTCTATCATAACTTCCAGCGCCACACGTTGTAACCCAATCAAACCCCATGCAAAAATCCATCAAAATCACTTTTCAATAAAACTGATCCCCTCCGTATCCCCCAATTTTGAAAATCTTTTAATATTCATTTCATCCTCACTTAATCGCACTATTGCTAAACTTTTGATAGTCATCCATACGAAATCGGATGACTTGAAACTGCGGGAGGGTTTATGGCTCAATACAGTCGAAAGTCTCAAAAGACCGTCGAGAAGGCGATGCACAAGTTTAAAGAAGGCCGATTAAAGAGCGGCACGAGCGGGAAAACAGTGACCAGCCGACGGCAAGCGGTGGCGATTGGTCTCTCCGAAGCCCGCGCAAAAGGAGAGAAAGTTCCTCGAAAGAAATACTGAAGTTAACTTAAAAAAAGGAGAAAAGCATGAAAAACTTTAATCAAAAAGGCGCAGGAAAATTCAACTGGATTCTGCTGTGGCTCCTGGGGGTTCCAGTACCGATCCTGCTGTTGATTTATTTGCTTCGCGGTTGCCAGTGATTATAGTTTTTCGTCTATTTAAATATAAGGAGCTGATGACGGGGCGGTTTTTTCATCAGGGAAATATTCGAGTTTCCCCTTGAATAAAAGCATCCTTCGGTCAAAATGAAATTAATTTCCTATGAAGAATTTCATTTTGACCATTTTTATTGCATTCGTTGTTTTTCCTTTCGCCGCCCGTGCCTCCGCCGATGACGCAGAGAACGCACAGGATCTTTTTGCGGATAAATCGATGGATGAAATGCTTCGGGAGCATCAGGATATGGCCGAAGAAATGCTGATCGAGCCGGTCAATCCCGAAAGTAATGAGAATTCTCCAAGAACTATAGATGAGCTTTATGAGCAGTCGCAGCGGGCAGTCGGGGAAGATGATGGTAGGGCGGTATTAAGTCCCTAAGTATGTGTCCCCATCTGAGCCAAGTGCTAGGGGTGTTGTTATTTAACATATGCTACTATTTTGGGCTGTTCTTTATTATGCGCGCTTGCCAAACCCTAAAAAAATGTTAAACTTGTTGAGTTATCGCTTCTATTAATAATATATTAGTGAAAACCACACGTTTAAGGGGAATACATGCGAAACATCTTACTTCTAATAAGGTCTTTCATATGTCCCGGGTTAAGGTATGCGTTTATTAATGTTCAATCGGAGAAGAATATGTTTTTAAATGCGAATCGTTATCTGTTCATCGCCGCCATTGCCGTTGTTCTGGCAGTCCCTTCGGCATCCGCCAAAAATACCAAAGTCGATCAGCGCAATCAAACCATTGATAACCGTTTAAATTGTTTTTCTCAGCATGCCTCGGAAGCAGGCATTAACTGGGACGAAGTGTGCGCAACAGATTCCGCAACAAAAACAAAGCAGCCTGCCGAGCAGATCGAAGATCCGGAAGACTTGGATCAGATGGTCAAAAGACTGCAGGGTGTTGCCGATGATATGCTCAATAAATCGCAGAGCGATTCCGAGCCTTCCGTCTCCGTCGATGAAGTCTACAAAAAACATCAAAAGGATCAAGAAAACAAACGTTCTGTCGATGACGTTATCATTGAACAGGGTGTTAAACATGAATTCTCATCAGGGAATCCTCAGGTGGATAAAAAGATAGCCGCCGGCGAAGGAAAAAAGAACCTTCCCGCCTGGCAGGATTTCAGTGAAGGAAAAGAGAAACCTGCCCCCAGGTCCGATGACCCGTATAAACAGCCTGTACCAGGTTTATTTGACGAGCCCGAATTAATGAGCAATCAGTCCAAGCGCGAAAGTGTTGTGGAATTTCGCAAACATTCATTGACATTTGAGTATGAACGTTATTACTATACATACACTGAACCCAGCATTGATGTTGAATTGGAAGACTGGTTTGACAGTCTCGGCGCTAATTATACATACAGGCCTCAGGAAGGCGATGTACTTTACTCCAAGTGGATGGATTATTACTCTTTGGAAGGTCGTTACGCTTGGGCTGATTTGGATTATACATCAGGGGCGACTGGTCACGATAATGACGTCTCTAATAGGATGTATGAAATCAGAGGATTGATAGGAAAAGAGTTCCATCCTGTTCCTCAGGTGGTTGTGACACCGTACGGCGGATACGGATTCCGTTATCTTCTGGATGAAGGCGGCAACAGGGTGACAAGTACAGGTCATTTCGGATATGACCGCAAGTCGCATTATCATTATGTCCCGCTAGGTTTCTTCTATACCTACCAGCCCAACAAGGATTGGCGCATCGTCGGGAATGCCGAGTTTGATTATTTTGTTTTCGGTGTGCAGAAAAGTTATTTGGGAACGGATGCTCCGGTACCGGGATATTTCGACATCAGTAACGATCAGAAACATGGTTTCGGTGTGCGGGCTTCTGTAAAATTTGTCAAAATATTGCCGGTCATTACTCTCGGAATTGAACCATTTGTCAGATATTGGCACATTGATGACTCCGAAATTGTGGACGGCGGGTGGGTAGAACCTGAGAACAAAACTATCGAAGCCGGTGTCAGGGCTTCAGTCCAGTTTTAATCTATTTATGTTTCGGTAATGTCGAGATTTTAATCATTCATATTTTGGATCAACATTTATGTTTTATTATGTGAAAGGATAGCTAAGGGGGCACAGACAACTGTGTCCCCTTCTTCATTTATTATGGAACCTGCCCACATCTCTAAAATTTCCGGGGAATTGAAATTAAGGCCCAAGCAAGTCACTGATACCGTCATCCTGCTGGATGATGGCGCAACTGTCCCGTTTATTTCCAGGTACCGCAAGGAAGTAACGGGGAGTCTTGATGAAGTGCAAGTCACCAAGATCCGTGACCGCATTCAGGAATTACGCGAACTGGATAAGCGCCGCGAAGCTATTTTGGAATCCATCGCCAAGCAGGGTAAGCTGACAGATGAACTGAAGGAAAAGATTATTGCCGTCGAGACGATGGCCGAACTTGAAGATTTGTACCTTCCCTATAAGCCCAAACGCCGCACCCGTGCGACGGTGGCCAAGGAAAAAGGACTGGAACCTCTGGCTCAGATTATTTTCGAGCAAAAAGCCGAAATCAATCCCGAAGAGGCGGCTTTGCCTTTTGTGGATGTTGAAAAGAAGGTCATGTCGACGGACGAGGCCCTGGCCGGCGCCCGCGACATCATCGCCGAATGGGTGAACGAAGATGCCGAAGTGCGTGCCAAGATGCGCGATCTGTTTTTAACTAAAGCCGTCTTCATTTCAAAGGTAATTAAGGGAAAAGAAGAGGCCGGTATAAAATTTAAGGATTATTTTGACCTGACCGAGGCTGTGTCCGCGTCCCCGTCCCATCGTGTTCTGGCGATGCGCAGAGGAGAGAAGGAAGAAATTCTGACGTTGCGTGTTTTGCCGCCGGAAGACGAAGCTCTGGAGATTGTCCGTACCAAATTTGTCAAAGGTGAGAATTCGTCGTCCCGTCAGGTACTTTTGGCTGTAGAGGATTCGTATAAAAGACTTCTGTCTTTGTCGATGGAATCGGAAATCCGTATGATCACAAAACAAAAAGCCGACGAGGAAGCCATCGTGGTTTTTGCCAAGAATCTGCGTCAGTTGTTGATGGAGGCGGCTCTCGGACAGAAACGCGTGCTTGCCGTCGATCCCGGTTTCCGTACCGGCTGCAAGATGGTCGCTCTCGACGCGCAGGGAAAACTTTTGGAGAACAAAACGATATATATCGGACAGTCGGAATCCCAGGCTGAAGAAGCGGTCGCGGTCGTCAAGCATTTATGCACAAAACACCAAGTTGAAGCGATTGCCATCGGCAACGGGACGGCCAGCCGCGAGACGGAATCATTTATCCGCGGCCTTAATCTGCCCAAAGAGATTTTAATCATCATGGTCAATGAAAGCGGCGCCTCCATTTATTCCGCTTCCGAAGTTGCACGCGATGAATTTCCGACGCACGACGTTACCGTGCGCGGGTCAGTATCGATCGGCCGCCGTCTGCAGGACCCCTTGGCGGAGCTGGTCAAGATTGATCCCAAAAGCATCGGCGTCGGACAGTATCAGCACGACGTGGATCAGGGTAAACTTAAAAGCGGGCTCGACGATATTGTGAGCAGTTGCGTCAACCAGGTGGGTGTTGAATTAAATACGGCCAGTAAACAGCTTTTGATGTATGTTTCAGGGCTCGGCCCGGCGCTGGCGCAGGCCGTTGTCGATCACCGTAATCAGCACGGGGCATTCGCGACGCGCGAGGAATTGAAAGCCATTCCGCGCTTGAGCGCCAAGGTTTTTGAGCAGGCGGCGGGCTTCCTTAGGATTCGTGACGCTGTCAACCCGTTGGATGCAAGCGCGGTCCATCCGGAGCGGTATGCTTTGATTGAACGCATGGCCAGGGACATGAATTGTTCCCTTAAGGATTTGATGTCCGATGAAGCTCTGCGTAAAAAGATCGA
The DNA here is from genome assembly GCA_017987425.1 of Candidatus Omnitrophota bacterium. Taxonomy (GTDB): domain Bacteria; phylum Omnitrophota; class Gorgyraeia; order Zapsychrales; family Fredricksoniimonadaceae; genus JAGNTT01. The sequence goes on along the minus strand of JAGNTT010000020.1, from coordinate 12,149 downwards.
CGTTCATAAATATGTCAGTGACTCCGTCGGGCTTCCGACGCTACAGGATATCATGCAGGAATTGGCAAAGCCCGGACGTGATCCGCGCGCCCAATTCGAGGTGGTGCAATTTAAAGATGGCGTTCATGCCATCGACCAGCTTACTCCTGGCATGAAACTAAACGGCATCGTCACGAACATCACCAATTTCGGCTGTTTTGTGGACATCGGTGTTCACCATGACGGATTGGTTCATATCAGCGAAATGTCGGAGAAGTTTGTCAAGAGTCCGGCGGACATCGTGCATGTTCACCAGAAGGTTGCCGTGACGGTTATGGAAGTGGATTTGGCGAGGCAGAGGATTGCTCTGTCGATGAAGGCTAATCCTACGTTCGGACCAAAAGTAGCGGTTTCTGCGGGTGGCCCAAAAGTTGCACATAATGTTAAAGAAAAGCCCCGTACGGACAAAAACGCACCGGGGGCACCCAAGCGTAAGTCCATTTATCCGTCATTTTAACTTTTTGAAAAATATTTGTTGGACCTGTAATTTTGTGTTATATTTTAGGTGCTTCAATCTTTTTATTTGATACTCCATCTAACACCAAATGCCAACAATAAAGAGGAATCGGAATGTCGCAATCACATTTCAGGTCGTCTGTTTTTTTTAGAATATTGTCTGCTGCCCAGATTTTTGTCCTTTCCGTTTTCTTTATTTTGCCTTCCGGCACCGTTCAAGCCCAAACGTTCAGCGTTTTCAGCCTTCCCAAACCGGGAACTATAGTCAGTCCTTCCGAGCAGTTTGTTCCGCCTTTGCTTAAGGGAATTTCCCTTCATAAAGAGAATCCTTTGGTTTTTGACTTCATCGTTGATCCGGGTAATTCCGATATGTCTTCCGATGCCATCCAAAAGGAAGGCCAGAAATTGGTCAAATATTTTCTGGCATCCCTGACGATTCCGGACAAGGACTTGTGGGTCAACCTTTCTCCTTATGAAAACAACAAGATCATTCCCCAGGAATTCGGTTTAACCGAAATGGGTCGTGATCTCTTGGCCCAGGATTATATTCTCAAGCAACTTTCCGCTTCGATGATCTACCCCGAAAAGGATCTCGGCAAGGATTTCTGGAACAGGGTCTATAAGAAAGCTGTCGAGAAATACGGAACCACTGATATTCCGATGAGCACATTTAATAAAGTGTGGATTGTCCCTCATAAAGCCGTCGTCGTTGAGACGAAGGATGCCGCCTATGTCGTTGAATCTCACCTTAAAGTTTTGATGGAGCAGGATTACATCGCGATTGATCAGAGCCGCGCGTCGGAGATTTTGGGACCGAACCGTCCGCAAGAGAATGAGTTTAATGAAGTCAGTACGATTTCTTCCGAATTAGTCCGCGAGATCATTATTCCTGAGATTGAAAAGGAAGTTAACGAAGGAAAGAATTTCAGCCAGCTTCGGCAAATTTATCACGCATTGATTTTGGCCAGCTGGTTCAAAGATAATTTGAAGAACAATATCCTCAATGAAATTTACAGCAATCAGGCAAAAATTTTAGGTGTGGATGTTGCCGACAGATCGGACAAAGAAAAAATTTATCAGCAGTATTTGGCCGCTTATCGTCAGGGCGTTTTCAATTATATTAAAGAAGACCTTGATCCTTCCACGGGCGAGCCTCTTCCCCGAAAATATTTTTCTGGCGGTTTCGCCGGTGAAAATATAGGCGCGGTACGTGAAACCTTAAGCCTTGAAGATTTTCAGCGTTTAGGCGGTACTTCGGCATCTTTTGAAAATCCGGACGGAAAAGCAGTTCTCAAATTTACCTTTGCCATGACAGGGGTGGGCGGGGTTGGAAGAAACGTATCGTTTCTCTTATTTAATAACGGTAAACAGGCGACTCTTGCGACTTTTGCAAAATGGGAAGAGCTTCGCCGTTTTAGCGGGGAGGCCTATTTTGAGCCGCTGGTCAATGCTCTCAAGGGAGAGGTTGCATTTTCCGCTGAAACCCAGGCCATTGCCGATCAGCTTGGCTGGCAGGATGAAGCCCAGCGCGCCATTCTTCAGGAAATTGCCCGCGCGATTGTGTTTGAGGACGGAAGTAATACAGCACCTTTTTCTGCGGCCGGCGCCGAGAGCAGACCTGCAGACCGCGCTATGCAGAGTGATCTGAAGGAACGTCTGACCGCTAATGCCTCTATCCCGCAGGTTGTGCGTGATAATATTGCCCGTGAAGTCATTACCGAACAGGCCCAAGGAGAAATTCTTGAAAGACTGGTCGCCATTGGTGAGATTAATCTTTTGGCTGGATGGGAAGCCCCCGGGGTCAATGATGACCAGAAAATCGCGGCTCTCAATCAGTTGATCGAGCTTGACCGAAATTATAGTGGCGGCCTGGCATCCTACAAAGATAACGTCAGAATACTATTGGAAAGTTCCAAAAAGGGAGCTAATCCTTTTGAAGGTTTCGGGCCCAAGGTTCCTAGCGGCCAGAGTATCCCGGAAATCGGCCAGGAATTTTCCGACCTTTCAGAAGAGGGTTTAAAAGTCGCCAACAAATCCGCGTATGTGATTGTCGCGGGTGGTGTCGGTGACCGTTTAGGGTATCGCGGTATCAAGGTTGGGATTGTTTCCGATCTGGTCACAAACCGCAGTTATCTGCAGACCTATGCCGAATCCATTCTGGCTCTTCAGAACAGATCAAACGAAATCAACGGCGAGAGCCGCAGGGTTCCGTTTATCATCATGACGTCCAACGATACGCATGATTTGACAGTGCGTTTACTGGAAGAAAATAATTATTTCGGAATGGACGGATTATCGATCAATCCGACCAGCGAAGAAGTTCGCGCGGGAAATGTGAATCAGATTATCGTCTTAAAACAAGGGGCTGTTCCGGCTGTTAAAAATAACAATGCCGATTTCGTTCTCGACGAACAAAATCCTTACCGTTTCCAGGAAAAACCGCATGGCCACGGCGATATTCATATGCTCATCAAGCAGGCGGATATTCAGGAGTTGTTTGCAACCCAGGGCATCACGCACACTGTTTTCTTCCAGGATACCAACGGCCAGGTCTTTAACGTCATTCCAGCCGGTCTGGGTAATTCCGTCAGAAATAATTTTGCGATGAATTTTTTGACTGTCCCTCGTGGAGCCGGTGAAGCTGCCGGTGCCATTGTTGAAATGAGCTTTGGCCAGATTACCCGGGAAGGTCTTCAGGGTGCTGTTGCTAATGCCGATCAGATTTGGAATGCTTTGGAAGAAAGCGGTCTGATCAATGCCCGCGGTGTATTGACGGATAAATTTAAGATAGAAGGCCGGGCGGCCATTGTCGATGCTCAATTGTTTGGGGCCAATTCCCAGGCGGTGTATGACTTCCTTCAAAGCAACCAGAATAATAATTCACAAACATTTAACGTTGAATATAACGAACTCGGACCTTTTCTGACGAAGAACGCTCAGGGACGGCCGATCTCCGCTCAAGAACTTGAGAGTGTCAGTGCGGAACGGGCGAATGAAGTTTTTGAACGTCTTAAAGCCGAAGGATATATCAATGAAGGCGGATTCGTCACGGATAAATTTAAACGCGGGGAGGCGTTAACGACGCCGGCTGTTTTTGCGGATTATGGTGAAGGGCTGGCCGAAAAAATTCATAAATTCATTCTGGCACATTTGGGTGATGTGGCTGACCCGAGTACAGGCAAGTCTCCTTTTCCGGGAAACATGAATGTTTTCATTGTTGAGAACGGCGTCTATGGGCAGAAGCTCAACGAGACCGGCGGTATATTCGGCGAATTCATCAACCCGAAATATTCCAATCCCGAGAAGACGCAGTTCAAACCCACTCGTGCGGAAACCATGATGCAGGATTATGCCAAGTCTCTTCCGGGTAATCAGGTTGGTTTTACGAATTTCGACAGGCTCATGGCGTTTTCACCGGTTAAGAACAGCATGTCCGGCGCATTGGATGTCGTTAAAAAAGGCAATGCCGCCGACGCGATGCCGACGGGTGAGTCTGATCGTTATAAATACAATCGAAATTTATTGGCGCGGGCTGGTGTTACAGTCAATGTCGCCGGAGAACAGCGTTTGGTTCATGGTATCCCGATCACTGAAGGGGCGAGGGTGATTTTTTCTCCTCGTTTTGCCGTGACTCCCGCGGATGTTCAAAATAAAATCAAAGGCGGAAGTATTACCAACAATTCCGTTGTTCTTCTCGACGGAACAAACATCCGATTGGAAAATGCGGATATTAATGGAACCTTGCGCATTCGCGCTGTCGATAACGCGAGGGTAACGGTTCAAGGCTCCATCAATAATCAGGGTTCACGTTTCGTCGAGCTTACAGCCGAAGAAATGGCGCCGGGCAATACTTCTGTTCCGGAATATTTAAAGATACGCGGATATCGTGTGGAGGTAGTTGAAGAAACTTCCTTTAATTTTACCGAAGAGGGAGATTATCAGATTCGTGGTGCGACTGAAGTCTACCGTCTTGTGGAAGGGGCGTGGATTCCTTACACTCCCCCTGTAAATGAATCGGCGGAGACGGGTGAATCTTCAACGGTTGTCAAAGAGACGCCCCTCGGCGGTATCGACTTAAATCCTGCCAGATTGAAAATTGAGGTCAATAAGGAAAATGGCGGGTTGCAGATTGAATTTGATCCGCAGATATTAGAAGCCATTCGGCAGCAGGGTATAGAGGGATTTGTTCCGGTCATCATCAACATTCAACCGATTAAGAGCGCGTTGCCTTTACTGAGCCAGGGTGTCGATGAATCTCAAATTCAGACAGCAAGTATCTGATTCTCTAAAAAATCGCGAAAGGTTTAGTCATAAAAACCCAAGGCATTTGCAGTGCTTTGGGTTTTTATTTTGAAATCATTTAAAAATATTTTTCTGTTTTTTGAGGTAAGTCTTTAATTCTTCGTGTCAATAAAATGATTGTAAAATTGATTTCTTTCTTTTCTCGACGGAATTTAAAAATTTTTAATATAAAATTTCTTCCAGGTACTAAACTTTGGTTTTACAGCAGGTTGGAAAAAATCGTTGTGGAAACAAGTTGGCTATGATAGTGTAAAGATGCTTTCGTATTAAAATACTTTTCAAAATGCGTTTTACAATATCTCCCGGGAAACCGAAAAAATAACCATGTTTAAATCATTGAATAAGGAGATGTGCCCATGATCCGGCCCCAGCGCAAGGTATCGACGTTTTTCAGGGTTATTTCGGCAGTACAATCAGTAGTTCTTACCACTTTTCTAGTCATTCCCCCCAACGTAGTTCAAGCCCAAACATTTAACGTTTTAAATCTTCCCGAACCTGGATCTTTGGTCAATGTCTCCGCAGCCTTTGTCCCTGTTTTGATCAAGGGGATATCGCTGCATCCGGAAAACCCGCTCGTCTTCGACTTTATCGTCGATCCGGGTAACACGGGTTATGGCGATGAACAGATTCGCGAAGAAGGCCAGCGACTGATCAAGTATTTCCTGGCTGCATTGACGGTTCCTGAAAAAGATCTTTGGGTCAACCTTTCTCCTTATGAAAAAGACCGCATTATTCCCACGGCATTCGGCCAGACCGAAATGGGCCGCGACTTATTGGCGCAGGACTACATTCTCAAGCAGATTTCAGCGTCCATGATTTATCCGGAAAGAGATCTGGGTAAGGATTTCTGGGGGCGTGTTTATCAGAAAGCCAAAGAAGCTTATGGCACGGTCAAGATTCCCGTGAGCACTTTTAACAAAGTATGGATAGTACCAGACAGGGCCGTTATTGTTGAAAATAACCAGACCGCGTTTGTGGCCAAAGGGCATTTGAAAGTTATGCTCGAAGAGGATTATGCCGCGCTGAATGAAAAACGCGCCGGTGAAATTTTAGGCAACAAAAATATCAAAGAGCAGGATTTAAAGAAAATCAACAATATCTCTTCAAGTGTCGTTCGTGAGATCATCCTGCCTGAGATTGAAAAAGAAGTTAATGAAGGAAAGAATTTTGCCCAGCTCCGCCAGATCTATTATTCGCTGGTGCTTGCGGCATGGTTCAAAAATAATCTCAAAGACAATATTCTGACCCAGGTGTACGCCGATCAGAAAAAGATTTCCGGCGTCGACATCGAAGATAAAAATGCGAAAGAGCAAATCTATGACCGTTACATGGAAGCCTATCGTCAGGGCGTTTTCAACTATATAAGAGAAGACGTTGATACAGCGACCCAGGAATCCATTCCGCGCAAGTATTTCTCCGGCGGTGCGGATTATACGAAGATCAATCAGAGTATTGCCAGCAGACCGGTTTCGTCCTCCGCAGATATTCAGGTTCTTCAGCAGCGTGGAGAAATCGCTCCGAATGCGCTCAGTACCGTGAATCCGAACGAATCGTTTAAAGTTTTAACGGCAGGGCTTAACCGTACCCGCGCATCCAACGATGCACAGTTTATGAGAGATGCGGCTATGCTTTCCGATAAAGGCGAGCGTACGGCGGTATCACTTGAACCGATGTTAAACAGAACTCAAAGCGAAGCGGTCAGGCTTCAGACAGTCCAAGCTGCAGCTCCCATTCTGCGTGAAGCCTTAAAGAGTGAGAAGCCTGAGGTGAGAGAATCTGCCCAGCGCACGATCACGTCTTTGTCTCCGATTTCCCAGTCGGCTGCAGGTTTTACAACTAATGAAATTACATCGGCCCGTGAGGGTGCGATTGCCCAGTTAAACAACCCCGCGACAAATTTGGCGGCGGCATATGCTTTAAAATCCGGCGGCATCAGTAATGAGAGAGCTGAGCAGGTTATTGCTCAGCCCTTAAAATTCGCGGCTCAGCCTTCTTCAGCTCGTTCTGCTATTTCCGTTGCAGAGATGTCATTTAATCAGATGACCCCTACGCAACAGATGGAAGCTGTGAAGTTAGCGGCGACGGAGTTGAGGAGTAATGATGCGGATAGTAGAGCATCGGCGGAGAGAATCGTAACATTTGCTCCGAAAGAAATTGTTGCACAGTCAGGGATCAGCCAGACGCAGGTGGCATCAGCAGTGACGAATGTTCAGGCACAGTTGGACAGGCCTGAGACAGCGGTCCCTGCGGCGTTTGCGTTGAGGGCAGCCGGTATTGAAAATGTGAAAGCGGCGACAATTGTAGCGCAGCCGATGAATGCGATCGCGATGCCGCAGCAGGTGGCCCGACCGACGACAATTCGTCAGGTGGAGTCGCTGGAGATGATGCTGTCAACACCGCAGATGCCTGAAGTTCAAAGAACCCAGGCGATCACGGCGATGGCACCGACGCTTAAGACAGCATTGAATGATACGAATGCGCAGCCGGAAGTTCGCGAAGCGGCAGAGCGTACAGTTGTGTCGATGACCCCGCAGGAACAGAAGGCGGCGGGATTGACACAGCAGGATGTTGAGACAGCCGAGCGCGGAACGTTGGCTCAGATGGAAAGACAAGATAATACTCAGGTGCAGACAGCGGCGGCAAGAGCGATAGTAGCCTCCAATGTCCAGACACCGACGGGCGAGCAGAAGACCCCGGCGACAACAGTAGCGCGGGAAATCATCAGCCGTCAGACGACGGCGATGGCGCAGCCGACGGTGGTTGAACAGCCGCGTGCTCAGGTAGGATCGAATGAATTAAGATCGTTTGAAACCGCGTTCAATGCCATGCCTGTAGCGGACCGTACACAGGCGGCAGTGACGGCGGCACCGGCGATCAAGACAGCATTAAAGAGTAACGATGTTCAGAGCCGTGAATCGGCCGAGCGTGCGGTGACGCAGATGACAGGCGAACAGCAGCAGGCGGCAGGGTTCACGAGTGAAGAAGTCTCTGGAGCTCTTAGAGGGACATTAAGACAGATGGGCGATACGACGCAGCCGCAGACGCAGATGGCGGCAGCGAGAACGATCGCGGTATCGAATAATCAGACGCCAATCGGCGAGCAGAAAGTACCTGCCGCGACGTTTGCGCGTGAAGTGATCAGTGCACCGGTCACGGCGCAGGCAACAGTGACATTACCTAAAGAAGCGATCGGAAGCATCGAGACGGTGTATCGTCAGATGCCGGAAGCTCAGCAGGTGGCGGCATTGCGTGATGTGGTGTTACCGGCATTAAACAGTTCAAATGCGAATGACAGAGAATCGGCCCAGAGAATGGTTGCGTCCACATCGACAGGTGTGGCGACACAGGCCGGAGTCAGTCAGACGCAGATCGCCAGTGCGGTGACGAGTGTTCAGGGTCAGTTGGAAAGACCCGAGACAGCCGTTCCTGCCGCGTATGCCCTTAAGGCTGCCGGTATTGAAAACACCCGTTCGACTGCAATCATGGCCCAGCCGTTGAGTACTCAGGCGCCTATCCAGATTCAGCAGCCGACAGTGCCCGTAATGAAATCCTTAGAAATTATTTTAGCTGTGCCCCAGACGCCGGCAGTTCAGAGAAGCCAGACCATCACGGCCGTGGCTCCCGCGTTGAAGGCGGCTTTAAATGATACAACCAATCCGGAAATTCAGGAAACAGCCCAGCGTGTTGTGGTTGTCATGACTCCGCAGGAACGCACCTCTGCCGGTTTAACTGAGCAGGATGTGACCGCGGCCCGTCAGGGAACCTTGCGACAGGTTGCCGACACGACACAGCCGGAGAGACAGATCGCCGCCGCTAAAGCCGTGGTGTCTGCTGATCTCCAGGATTCCGTTGGTCCTCAGAATATGCCCGCAGCTACATATGCGGCAAAGACGATTGCGCAGCAGCCTGTGTCGATCGCTAATGCGATTCAGCCGAATCAGTCAATTTCGGTCGCTCAGATCCGTACGATCGAAAATTCATTCAGCGGTTCGGATATGACGCAGTCTTCTGCCGTCGAAACCGTCAAAGCGGTTGCTCCGGCTTTAAAGAATGCTTTGATGAGTCCTTCGACAGCTCCGCAGGCGCGTGAAGCCGCGGAACGTACAATAGCATCTTTACCGGCCGCTGTTCAGACATCAGCCGGTTTTACGGCGATGGAAGTTTCACTCGCCCAGGAAGGCGTTATTCGCCAGCTCACCGATGCCACACAGCCGGAGAGACAGGTGTTCGCCGCCAGAGCAATTTCAACATCCGATATTCAGACACCGGTAGGTGCGCAGAATATCCCGGCCGCGACAATTGCCCGTGAAATGATGGCCGCCCCGATTACTCAGCAGGCCAAAATGTCACAGGCTCCGTCGATCAGAAGTGTTGAGACTTCCTTTAATCAGATGACGGTGCCGCAGCAGGTGGAAGCGTTGAAGTTTGCTGCGACGGAATTGGGCAGTACGGATACGGAAAGAAGAGCATCGGCGGAAAGAATTGTAACATCGGCGCCGAAGGAAGTGGTAACGCAGTCAGGGATCAGCCAGACGCAGGTGGCATCAGCAGTGACGAATGTTCAGGCACAGTTGGACAGGCCTGAGACAGCGGTTCCTGCGGCGTTTGCGTTGAGGGCAGCCGGTATTGAAAATGTGAAAGCGGCGACAATTGTAGCGCAGCCGATGAATGCGATCGCGATGCCGCAGCAGGTGGCCCGACCGACGACAATTCGTCAGGTGGAGTCGCTGGAGATGATGCTGTCAACACCGCAGATGCCTGAAGTTCAAAGAACCCAGGCGATCACGGCGATGGCACCGACGCTTAAGACAGCATTGAATGATACGAATGCGCAGCCGGAAGTTCGCGAAGCGGCAGAGCGTACAGTTGTGTCGATGACCCCGCAGGAACAGAAGGCGGCGGGATTGACACAGCAGGATGTTGAGACAGCCGAGCGCGGAACGTTGGCTCAGATGGAAAGACAAGATAATACTCAGGTGCAGACAGCGGCGGCAAGAGCGATAGTAGCCTCCAATGTCCAGACACCGACGGGCGAGCAGAAGACCCCGGCGACAACAGTAGCGCGGGAAATCATCAGCCGTCAGACGACGGCGATGGCGCAGCCGACGGTGGTTGAACAGCCGCGTGCTCAGGTAGGATCGAATGAATTAAGATCGTTTGAAACCGCGTTCAATGCCATGCCTGTAGCGGACCGTACACAGGCGGCAGTGACGGCGGCACCGGCGATCAAGACAGCATTAAAGAGTAACGATGTTCAGAGCCGTGAATCGGCCGAGCGTGCGGTGACGCAGATGACAGGCGAACAGCAGCAGGCGGCAGGGTTCACGAGTGAAGAAGTCTCTGGAGCTCTTAGAGGGACATTAAGACAGATGGGCGATACGACGCAGCCGCAGACGCAGATGGCGGCAGCGAGAACGATCGCGGTATCGAATAATCAGACGCCAATCGGCGAGCAGAAAGTACCTGCCGCGACGTTTGCGCGTGAAGTGATCAGTGCACCGGTCACGGCGCAGGCAACAGTGACATTACCTAAAGAAGCGATCGGAAGCATCGAGACGGTGTATCGTCAGATGCCGGAAGCTCAGCAGGTGGCGGCATTGCGTGATGTGGTGTTACCGGCATTAAACAGTTCAAATGCGAATGACAGAGAATCGGCCCAGAGAATGGTTGCGTCCACATCGACAGGTGTGGCGACACAGGCCGGAGTCAGTCAGACGCAGATCGCCAGTGCGGTGACGAGTGTTCAGGGTCAGTTGGAAAGACCCGAGACAGCCGTTCCTGCCGCGTATGCCCTTAAGGCTGCCGGTATTGAAAATGTGAAGGCATCCGAAGTGATCGCGCAGCCGTTAAACGCGATGCAGTTCAATGCCAACACAGCCGTGCCTTCGACACAGTCTATCAAGAATGCGGAACCGGTGTTTATGCAGATGCCGGTGACGAATCAGGTTGAAACATTAAAAGCAATCACACCTGCCTTGGCTTATGGAAATGCCGAGCAGCAGGATACCGTTCAGCGCATGATTGCGGCGGCTCCGAAAGATGTCGCCCGTCAGGCCGGTTTAAGCGAAGCGGAGATCGCCAAGGCTGTCTCTTCAACGCAGGGCCAGCTGGAACGTCCGGAAACGGCCGTCCAGGCAGCGATCGCGCTAAATAACGGCGGTTACAAGGCTCCTAAAAATGATGATGTTCTAAGCAGGGCATTGGCTCAGGCTAAGGACCTCGGTGGTATCGATTTCGATCCGGCCTTGATCAAGATGGAAGTCAACAAGGAAAACGGCGGGATTAAAGTGAGTTTCGATCCCGCGGTTCTGGAAGAAATCCGCAGCCAGGGGATCAACGGTTTTAGTCCCGTGATCCTGAATGTTCAGCCGATGAAAACCGCTCTTCCGTTATTGACTCAGTCGACGGTCACAGAGCAGGCTGTTCAGTTAACCAAGCTGTAATTTACTAAGTCCGTTTGAAGCCCCCGTTTCAGAAATCTGGAACGGGGGCTTTTATTTTTTAAAATACCTTTTGTGAATAGCTCCGATACTATGGTAAGTTAATGCACATATAATTAACTAAAGGAAACAGATATGCGTATTGCAATCACGGGTTCGACGGGCTTGATCGGTTCATATTTAGCCGGACATTTTCGTTCGCAGCATCATGAAGTGATCGAAATCTCCCGTCGGGAAACCAAATCGGGTGGTAGTAAGCCTGTTGTTCTTTGGGACCCGGCCCGCGGAAAGATTGAATCTTCACAATTGGAAGATTGCGATGTGTTTATTCATCTGGCCGGGGCATCGATCGCCGCGCGCTGGTCGCCTGAGTATAAGAAAATCTTAAAGTCCAGCCGTGTTGATTCCACACTGTTGATTGCCGAGACCATTTCTAAACTCAAAAAAAGACCGAAGGTTTTAATCAGCGCCTCCGCTATCGGATATTACGGGAGCAGGCCTACCGATGAACAGGTGACCGAAGATTCTTCCGGCGCCGATGATTTCCTGGGCAATTTGTGTAAGGATTGGGAAAAGGAAACCCGTCCGGCCGAGTCCGCCGGCGTGCGCGTGGTCCATCTGCGCACCGGGATTGTGCTGGCCCGCCATGGCGGCGCCCTCGCCCAGATGCTTCCGATATTTAATGTCGGCATGGGCGGGGTGCTTGGGCACGGCCGCCAGATGATGAGCTGGGTGGCGCTTTCCGAAATTCCTTATATCGTCGAGCATATCATCCGTACTCCGCAGTTAAGCGGCGGCGTCAATATGACGGCCCCGAAGCCCGTATCCAACAAGGAATTCACGCACATCCTGGGGAACGTCATAAAACGGCCGATTATATTTCCGGTCCCGGCTTTCGCCGTGAGCACGCTC
>JAGNTT010000132.1 GCA_017987425.1 Candidatus Omnitrophota bacterium | reverse complement strand
TTCAAGTTCCGTGTATGTTTACAGCGACATGGGTTCTTTTTACCGCAGCAGCAAACAGGCCTGTGAACTGCTTATTCAAAATTATCAGGAGGAATTCGGGCTTGAGTATACGATTTTACGGTACGGTTCCCTGTACGGTCCGCGTTCGAGTGACAACAACTGGCTGCATAAAGTACTCAAGCAGGCGCTTATCGAGGGTAAAATCATTCGCGAAGGCGACGGAGAAGAGATCCGCGAATATATTCATGTGTATGACGCCGCGCGCCTGAGCGTGGATATTCTCGAGGACGAATACAAGAACCGGTCTTTTCTTCTCACCGGCAATGAGCAGCTGAAGATCAAAGACATCCTCGGCATGATCCGCGAGATGTTCAAGGGCAAAGTCGAGATCAATTACGTGCCTGCCAAAGAAAATTCACATTATACGATCACGCCGTACGTTTTTAATCCGCAGATGGCCTCTAAACTTAAAAGCAACGAACATATCGATATCGGACAGGGACTTCTTAACATCCTGACAGAATTGCATAAGGAACATGTCATTTCCCAGTCCTGATAAAAACGCGGTCATGTATTTGTCCCATCCATTAAGCGTCGGACAGCCGGTGTACGGCGGCGGACAAGGGACAATGGAGATCTCGCCGGTCAAAGCTATCCGTCAGGGAGATTCGTGTCACACATTCCGTATTGCCTTCGAAAATCATGCCGGTACTCACGTGGATGCTCCGGCACATTTCTTTGAAGATGCCCCGACGGTCTTGGATTATTCCGCAAATTTTTGGATATTTGATCATCCGCAGACTGTAACGCTTAGCGTAACTCCTGCCCAACTGCTGGAAGCTGATCTGTTTGAAGACAAAGTCAAAAACACTACGGATCTTCTGATACTCAAAACAGGTTTTCAGACATTTCGCGGTAAAAATGAATATTGCTGTCATAATCCCGGAATTTCTGCTTCCGCGGGTTTACGGCTGCGTGAGCGTTTCCCTTCGTTGAGGGCAATCGGTTTTGATTTTATTTCGCTGTCGTCCTACCAAAACCGGCTAGAAGGCCGCTTGGCGCACAAAGCTTTTCTCGATCCAAAGGGTAAAGGACATCCCATCCTCATTATTGAAGACATGGATCTGGCCAAAAATTTAGATGAACTCAAACGCGTGGTGGTGGTCCCTCTTTTAGTGGAAGGGATTGACAGCTCCCCGTGTACAATCTTAGGATTTTTATAAATGAATCTTCTTAAAGCTATCATTTTTGATTTTGACGGTGTCATTGCCGAGTCGGTCGCGGTAAAGATCGACGCATTCCGCCGTATTTTTGAAGCCAAATGCCCGGAGCATATCGAACAAATACTCACGTACCACAAAGTCAACGGCGGAATCAGCCGGTATGTCAAATTCCAGTATATTTACGATCATTTTCTTAAAGAGCCTTTAAGCGAATCTGAATCGGCGCGTCTGGGTGAGTTATTCAGCAAGTACGCGCTTGAAGGTGTGATTGCCGCTCCTTTGGTCACCGGAACCAAGGATTTTTTATTCAAGTATTCCGACAGGTTTTTGTTGTTTGTCGCTTCCGGAACCCCTGAAGATGAAATGAGAATCATTTCTGCACAAAGAGGTCTGGACCGTTATTTTAAAGGGGTCTACGGTTCACCGCGATCGAAAGCGGAGTTGGTCCGCATGATCCTGGAGGAACATAAGTTGAAGAAGGAAGAAGTGATGTTCGTAGGGGATTCGGTCAATGATCTCGACGGGGCAAAGGAGGCGGGTGTGCGTTTTATCGGCAGGGTGGGCCGCGGAGAACAGAATCCTTTTATTCATTTGAACGTCCAAACCGTTATCAGAAGCATCGATCAGCTGGAGACTTTGCTTCTCGAAGAAGGATTGGTGTAACGGGCTGGAATCAGGGTGTTTTTATTCCAGAATTAACGCGCATTTAATTAAGATTTTGTTATTATAAATACTGATTTAGACCGTTTTGGCGAATACTTTGGAGATTTTGTATGGGTTTACGGGTCATGATGATTTATCCTAATCTCAAAGGCATGAATATGCTGCCTCCCGGTGTCGCCCTTTTGTCCGCCGTATTAAAACAGAACGGACACAGTGTCCGATTATTCGACACAACCTCTTACGAGTCTATTGATGGCAAGTCTTCCGACTCCGACGGTTCCAAGGCCGAGCGTCTTATGGCTCGTCCCTATAAAATGCCGGACGCCATCACTCTTAAAACGTCCAATTGCTTTGAAGATTTCGAAAAGGAAGTCCTCGCATTTCAGCCGCATCTCCTGGCCCTTTCCTCCACCGAAGATATGTGGAACCTGGGGATCAATCTTTTAAAGCGTGTCCGCCATTTGAATATTCTGACGATCGCCGGCGGCGTCTTTCCGACATTCGCTCCCAAACTTGCGTTAAGTTTTCCTGAAATTGATATTGTTTGTAAAGGTGAAGGCGAAGATGCTCTTCGGCTTTTGTGCGAACGTCTGGACAAGGGCCTGGATTATGACGATATCAATAATCTCTGGATTAAGAAGTCCGACGGTTCCACTAGAATCAATCCGACCCGCATGGTCGATATGGATGCCAATCCGCTGATCGACATGTCGCTGTTCGAAGAGGGACGGTATTACCGTCCTATGGGCGGCCGGGTGTGGCGCATGTTTCCCGTCGAGACGCACCGCGGATGTCCGTACACCTGTGCGTTCTGCAATTCTCCATCTCAAATGGAAATGTATAAAAACGAGCAGGGCAAATCCTACCTTCGCCGTAAGAATTTTGCCAATATGCACCGCGAGCTCTTGTTTTATAAGAATGAAATGAAAGCGGAATATCTGTATTTCTGGGCGGACACGTTTTTTTCATGGAAGAAGGGGGAGTTCGAGGAATTCGCCGAAATGTACAAGGAGATCGGCCTGCCGTTCTGGTGCCAGACAAGAATCGAAACCGTCAACGAAGAGCGCCTGAAACTCATGAAGGAAATCGGCTGCGCCCGCATTTCATTCGGGCTTGAGCATGGCAATGAAGAATTCCGCAAGAAAAACCTGCGCCGCATGGTGACCAATGCGCTGATGATTGATAATTTCAAAATTGTCAAAGCAAGCGGCATTCCGTTCTCGGTCAACAACATCATGGGATTTCCCCACGAGACTGAGGAGTTGGCGTTTGACACGATCCGTTTTAATAAATTTATCGATTCGGACGACCGCAATGCCTACCAGTTTACCCCCTTTCACGGCACGCCGCTGCGCGATGAATGCGAGAGGTTAGGGTATGTGAAATATGAAGATATCGTACAGTCCTTTGTTATCGGTGACTCGCTGTTGGATATGCCGCAATTCCCCAAGCAAAGGATCATTGCCTTGACCAAGACGTTCAACATGTATGTCAAGTTCCCGGAGACGCGGTGGCCTGATATCAAAAAGGCTGAAGAAGATACCGCGGAAGGCCGCCGTATTTATAGTGAGTTAAGGCAGGAATTTATGGACAAATTTTTCCGGGCGGAAAGCCATAACTTTGAATCGGCGGCTTTGGAAAAAGAATTAACAGCGCCGATGTCGCAATAAACGGAGCACAGACGTATAAAATATTTATGCCTTCAATGGCGTATGCGGAACATAGTCCCGGAGTTCTCGGGATGCCGGGGACGAATTGATCTTAAATCATGGCCGATTCGCCTTAATGCAAAGCGCCAGTCATCTAAAAACATGCCCCAATACCCCCCCCTTGTCAGCGACATTATTTCGTTCTGAAATATGACTGTGCTGGCATGTGATCCAGTGGCCAATGAATTGTTGAGGTTTATCGTGCAGACGGACTTTAAGATCGAAATGGGGAAACCCAAAAACGAAATCATTCGAAAGAGTATGAACGTCAAAAGCGAACATCCTGTTGTCCGTTGGATCGATTATACGGTTATGGCTGTTTTGGGTGTCTTTTGTTTTTTGTATATACAGACGACGGGGAAAGCTTTTGCAGAAAAACATATCCAGTTTGAATGGCTTAATTTTCCGATCTTTGTCGGTGAGTTTCTTTTGCTCGGCTGCGGCTTGCTTTTCGTGGTGCGCACTCTGTTCGCCGGATTGAGGGTCAAAAAATGGCATGCTGCCCTCGTAATTTATTTTTGTTTCGTATTTGTTAAGGCGTTCTGGGGTTATGTTCATTACGGACCGCTTGCCTTGAGAGATGCTGCTTTGTTTTATTATTCGGTATTTGGGTTGATTGCTTATTGTTGTTACCGGCCGGGTTTTTTTAAACGCTGGGTCATCCTTGTCTGCTACGGGGCGTTGGTATTGATGATTCTCGGGGGGCATTTTAACGACTGGTGGCTTATGCCGAGGTTCTTCATCGGCCTGCTTTTGGCATATAAATTTCCAGACCGTCGCATTGGAGCCCTTATGGCGGCGGGGATTATTCTTTTTTCGCCGTACAGGTCCTTTATGGAGACCTCGCGCGCGATCATTTTGGCGAATTTTATCTCGGTGGCGTTTTTGTGTCTCGCGATCGGAGGAGTTATCCAGGGCAGGAAACGCGTTTGGTATTTTGCCGGGAGCTTTGCAGTGGTTGTGTTGCTGGCGGCTTATATGTTTCACTATTCCGGTAACAGGCATGCTCAGGGCATTTTTGCTTTCGATAAGTTAAAGGGATTTTATGCAGAGACCTATGAGCTCATTGAGCAAAGAAGAGCCGCTTTCAGAAGGGAAGAGATAGCCAGCGTGCAGATTTATAATCCCGAAAGTTTCACTCAACATCCCGATGATCCTCCGCCGGCCGTCCCTGAGACGACTCCGGAGGCAATTGCCTCTGCGAACGCGGCCGCTGCGGCTGCGGAGCGATCTTTTTGCCCGCCCGGCATGAAGATCGGTAATTCCATCTTTCGAATTCTGATTTGGAAGGATGCACAAAAACAATTGCTTGAGGAAAAACCTTTGCTGGGTTTTAGTTTCGGCAAACCTTTCCGTTCGGAAAATCTGGAGATTATACGTTGGGGCTTTAACGACTGGGCCAGAGATGGCTGGATTGCAATGCATAATTCATATCTTAATATCGTTTATCGCAGCGGGCTTGTAGGGTTCGTTATTGTTTTTGTTATATGGGGCGGCGTTGCTTATTTGGCTGCGGTTTTTATCCGTCTGAGATCCATCGCCGGTCTGCTTCTGTGCTCATGTCTTTTGGTGCCGTTGATAGCGGCTTATTTTTCCGTTACGATGGAGCTTCCTTATGCTGCGATCCCGATATGGACATTGTATGGTTTGATTCTGGCGTATGCCCACCGCCAGCTGGAAATGCACAAACGGATATAATCCATGCGTATTTTGATCGGCCATAATTATTACCAGATTCCCGGCGGGGAAGACGCCGTCGCCCGGTCCGAAATGAACATGCTAAAGTCTTTCGGACATGAGGTGATCGCGTATGAACGGCATAATAACGAAATCGGCCGATTTGGTCCGATTCGCAAGGCCGCTCATTTTGTGTCGCTCGCGCACAATGGAAATTCCTACCGGCAGCTTCGTGCCCTTCTTCGTGAAAAGCGTCCCGAGATCGCGCATTTTCATAACATTTATTACATGATGAC
>JAGNTT010000131.1 GCA_017987425.1 Candidatus Omnitrophota bacterium | reverse complement strand
GCTTTGGTACGTATGTCCATGCATTCCTCCATCATAGACTTTCCTCACCGGATGCGGGAAAGTCAAAAGTTAGGCCACAATTCTATCACAAAAGGTAAAGAGAAAAAAGCCGCTAGCCGGCCGCCGGGACGTTCTTCTCAAACACAAAACCTATAATCTTTCCGCTTTGGGGATCGCGGGTTTTAGACGTCATCTTAGCCTGGTCTTCCGGCGAACATTCGTCTTCGGGACGGACCACCAGCTTCCATGTGGGCTTCGAACGGTTGTGGACTTTGGCGATCGGCTCCTGCCCTAAAAAACATCCCTTGGTATAAGACACGTGCTCGTATTCATCGATATTAAGAAGCAATTCATCGGTGTAATCGACCCCGTGAAGCGGTATGTTATTCTTCAAACGAAACAGCTTAAATTCATCGTCGGAAACATCCGCCGGCACACTTTTCGGTGTTACCACCATCTGCCCGGCCTTCTGCGGAATGACGGATTCATCAGCTTCAGCAACGTATGTACCATCCAAATCGAAATACACATTGAGCGGCGCCTGTTCAGCGGCTGATTTATTAAGCATCAAAAACTTTTTAATGTGGCTCATCAACGGATCGAGCGCTGATGGTTCAAGCACAAGAAGATATTCATCCTCGTTCTTCTTGATTTGATCGAACGTCGCGATGATGCGTCCGTGCAGACTGAGAAAGGCATTTCTCGGCGCATCGAGTGTGTTGGATGTCAAGCCGCCCAAAAATTTCTCAGCATTGTTGCGGACACTGAGCACAACTTTATTGAGATGGTAAATTTTCATATCCTTTAGGGTGCCCCAGTCACCAGTTCCCCAGCCCCAAAAAGATTTAACTGGGGAACTTATTTACTACCAAGCCATCGTTTTACGGTCACGGAAGAAACCGCCGCGCGGGCCGTCGTCCGGCAAAGTGGCAAGCCAAATAGCCGTGTCCGCGCCCTCTTCTACGGAACGCGTAGCACCTGCGCCGCCCATTTCCGTCTTCACCCAGCCCGGGCACATGCTGTTGATCAAGATATTTTCGCGGCTAAGCTCATCATTAAATATTCGTGTGACTGCATTAATGGCGGTCTTTGAAATTCGGTATCCTGGGGATCCGCCGTTCATCTCATCCAATTGCCCCATGCCGCTTGAGAAATTGACAATCCTCCCGTAACCGTTCTTCCGCATCAACGGAATAAATGCCTGGCACAACAAAATGGGACCGTAAGTATTGGTTTCCATCGCCGCACGGATGGTCTCCAGCTTGGCATCAAAAACACTCGCCCTTTCCCTGTCGGGGAAGATGCCGGCATTATTGACCAGAACATCGCAGCGATTGAATTCCTTTTCCATAAATCCGACAAGCGCAAGAATACTCGTCGGGCTAGTAACATCCAACGCATGAAAGCGTACCGGAAGTTCCTGTTTCTGAAACTGTTCAACAGCTTTCAAACCTTTAGACTCATCGCGGCTTGTCAGAACCACCGTCAGCCCCGCGCGGGCAAGTTGACGGACGACTTCATGGCCTATCCCGCGGTTGGAGCCTGTGACGACAGCGACGCGTTGGCTCATAGCGGCCTCCTCATATTAATGGTGCTGGTGGATAGCAGATGGTCGAAGGAAAAACATTTTCGTCTTCCATCACCCATCAACTATCTCCCATCTCCGGATTTTTTCCTTTTCAAATAATCAGCCACAATCTGTTTGTGGTCGAATGCATAATCTATTTTCAGAACATCCGCGTATGGAACGATCTTCAAATTCTTGGCGTCATCTCCGGATTGAGGTTTGCCCTCACCCTTGGCAATGAATACCGTCGACACGGTGTGAAAACGCGGATCGCGTTTGGGATCGGAATAGGTGTGCATCTGCTGTAAATTTTTTAAATCCAGATTCGTTTCTTCCTTGGCTTCCCGGCAGGCGGCATCCTCAAGACTCTCCCCCATATCCACAAACCCACCCGGCAGAGCCCAGCCGTATGGCGGATTAAGGCGTTCAATGACGACTATACCGTCGGGAAGTTCGATGATCATGTCCACAGTGACAAAGGGTGTCGTGCGTTGTTGTGATGTCATGTGATGATCTTGGCGGCGAACGCCAAAGCCTCCTGTTTGGTTGTTATCTTTCCAAGGGCCTGCGCCTCTTCAACCGAAGATAATATTTTTGCAAACAACGGTGATGGTTTCAATTTTAATTTCCGGATGAGATCGTTTCCGCTAATGAGACGGACCAGCGGCACTTTTTTCTTTTCCTGAAAATAACGCTTCACCAGCCCCAGACATATCTGTTCATGATGTTTTTGATCTTTTTCGGTCGTCAGGGGCCCGCGCGTGGACCGCTGGTCCGCGAGCGAAAATAAAAGTATGCTGACGGCTTCGTCTTTTGTATCGCGAAAGTAACGGAAAACGGATTTCTCCGTCGGAACTTTGAAATTGGAAAGATATCCCGGACGCAGATGATGCAAAACAGTGTCCTCAAGGATGTGCCGTTCACGAACGGACAGCTTCAAATGCTTGGCGACAATTCGCGTGATGTTGCGCCCGACATGTTCATGACCGTGGAACGACGTGCGGTCCGGTTCCACTTTCTTGGTCTCAGGTTTGCCGATATCATGCATAAGAGCTGTCAGTTTAATGATCGAAGCCCTCGTATGATTGGACGCGACAACTTCATTTAAATAGCCGCTCCACTCTTTGTTCTCTTTAATATCTTCGAGAATCAGCTCGAACTGGCGAAGCACTTCCAGTGAATGTTTCCATACATCCAGATGATGATATCCGCCCTGTTTAACCCCGAACATGACGGCGATCTGCGGGATCACCTTCTGCAGGAATCCCGCTCGATCCATGTCTTTCAAAGTTTGATACGCGCGGGGCGATGACAAAATCTTGAACAGCTCCTCGCGGACCCGCTCCATCGAGACATTGCGGATAAGCAGACTGTCCTTCTTAATACGGGCCGCTGTCTTCGCCTCAATCTTAAACCCGAGCGTCGCCTGCAGACTGTACGCCCTCATAAGACGAAGAGGATCGTCCTGAAACGCGCGGTCGGAAACCAACCGAATGATTTTTTTCTTTAAATCTTTTCGGGCCCCACTCAAATCTACGATGTGAGAGTGAACTTCTTCGCCGTCTTTGATCTTTAAAAGATCGGCATAGAGCGTATTAATTGTAAAATCCCGGCTGGCGATATCCTTCATTAAGGTCTTGGCGCGGAAGTCGGCGAAATCAAACGTCCACGGAATACCGTCGATCTTTTTGACCACTCGGCCGCAACCGTGTTCGTCATCAAGCAGCACAAAAGCGCCTTTAACGGAATCGGCAAACTGCTTGGCAAAAGCAACGGCGTTCTTTTCGACGGCAAAGTCAAAGTCCGTCTGTCGGCGGGAAAGAAGAACGTCCCGTAAAAAGCCGCCGACCAGGTAAACCCAGGCGCGCCGCTTCACGGCAATCTTCTGAATGATTTTTAACTGCGGATACTCTGCGAGAAATGACATGACAATCACACTTCACACGTAGGGGCGGGGTAACCCCGCCCCTACACAGCGAGATTCCGCCGGTTCCATTGAAAATCTGGTATTAACGGATGGATTCGTGACTTGCGACTTTCAATGTTTCATGACTGAAGCTTTGGATAATACATCCTCATCGACAAAAATGGGACACTTGATGCGGACAGCCACCGCAATCCCGTCGGAAGGACGGCAGTCAACGCGCTTGATCTCGCCGTTGGCTTTTCTGATTTCGAGCTTGGCGAAAAACGTGTTGGTTTCCAGCTTGTCGATAATCAGACGCGTGATCTGCGAATCGACCGTGTTGATGATGCTTACGAGAAGATCATGCGTCAGCGGCCGAGGCACTTCAATACCGGAAATTTTCATCTTGATGGAGGACGCTTCCATGAACCCGATGACGATGGGGATCTGGCGGTCGCCTTCCTTTTCCTTAAGGACGATGATCTGGTCCTGGCGTTTTTCATCGATAATGATTTTTGTAAGTTCGACTTGGATCATATGCATTCTCAAGCATGAAGTTCTCCCCATCTATGCCAGGGCGGATGGAGAATTCAGGATGACGGTACGTTCGTCATGGAACCTCAGAGCTTGCCTTTCTTTGTTTTCCCTAATATATTCTGCAATTCACTCATAAACTGGTTTACGTCGCGGAACTGGCGGTAGACCGACGCGAAACGGACATAAGCCACTTCGTCGAGCGTCGAGAGTTTTTTCATGATCATCTCGCCGATATCTTTGGACCCAACTTCGCGGTCATATTTGAGCTGTACCGTGCGCTCGATTTCCTCGACGATTTCTTCGATCTGTTCGACGCTCACCGGCCTTTTTTCACAGGCCTTGATAATCCCCGACATCAAACGGTTGCGGTCAAACGGCTGTCGGCGGTTGTCTTTCTTGACGACCATGAGCGGAACATGCTCAACATACTCATAGGTCGTAAAACGCTTCTGGCACGCCAGGCATTCCCTCCTGCGCCGGATCGAAGTCCCTTCCGTGTTCAAACGGGAATCGATGACCTTGGTCTCCGCGTAACGGCAGGAAGGACAATTCATATTATAATCCGCGGTAAATCGGGAATTCGTTCATTAACGAAACCACGTCTGATTTGACTTGGGCAAGCGTTGCGGCATCATTGCGTCCGACAATCGCACGGTCGATAAGATCGGCAATGCGCTGCATGTCTTTTTCTTTCATGCCGCGTGTCGTCACCGCGGGGGTGCCGATACGCAGTCCGCTTGCCACCGTCGCCTTTTCAGGATCGAACGGGATCAAATTTTTATTTACGGTAATGTGCACCTGGTCCAAAAGCGTTGCCGCATCTTTGCCGTTGATGTTCTTGGGACGAAGGTCGACCATGAACAAATGATTGTCGGTGCCGCCGGAAACGATGCGGAATCCTTTTTTCCCCATCGCGTCCGCGAATGCTCTGGCATTTGCCACAATCTGCTTCTGATATTTCTTGAAATCATCGCTCAGGGCTTCTTTGAAAGACACGGCCTTGGCGGCAATGATGTGCATAAGCGGCCCGCCCTGGATTCCGGGAAAGATCGCGCTGTCGACCTTCTTGGCAAAATCTTTACGGCACAGGATCATGCCGCCGCGCGGTCCGCGCAGTGTTTTGTGCGTAGTGGTCGTCACGAATTCCGCATACTCGACGGGATTCGGATGAATACCCGCCGCGACCAGCCCGGCAAAATGCGCCATGTCCACGAAGAGAATCGCGCCGACCTTATCGCAAATCTTGCGGAAACGCGCAAAATCCAGAACGCGCGAATAAGCTGAGTAACCGGCAATGATCATCTTCGGCTTGTGCTCGACGGCCAGACGTTCGACTTCATCCATGTCGATCAGTTCCGTCTTTGGATCAACCTTGTACGACACAATATTATACATCCGTCCGGAAAAGTTAATTTTAAGTCCGTGGGTCAGATGTCCGCCGCACGCAAGATCGAGCCCCATGACCGTGTCGCCGGTGTTGATCGCCGCCATATAAACCGCCATGTTGGCCTGGGAACCGGAGTGCGGCTGGACGTTCACGTGCTCGGCGCCGAACAATTGCTTGGCGCGTTCGATGGCCAGACTCTCGGCGACGTCGACGTGCTCACAGCCGTTGTAATAACGTGCCGCCGGATAACCTTCCGCATATTTATTGGTCATGAT
>JAGNTT010000130.1 GCA_017987425.1 Candidatus Omnitrophota bacterium | reverse complement strand
TTTTTTAACGGGTACCATAAGGTCTGAATTGTTAATCATTCTTTTGGACCCACGGTTGATTTACTCCGTCCGACCTCTATTTTAGCTCTGAGTCAGACTCCGTGAATCACAGCACCGGGGGTTTGTCCGTTTAAAAACCAAAACGGACAAACATACCAACTGGTCGGTTTTAATTATATCCGCAAACATTTAAATGTCAAGTCCGTACCATTCAAATATGCAGGCCGAGCGGTTTTATAATCTCTTTTCCTATGCTATGATGTCTCGTTTTAGGGTATATTTCTAGCCTATGCCAATACTGTTACCACTTATCACTTTCTTTTTATTTTGGGCGGCATCGTACCGCGCGACGCATGACCGCTCATTACGCCGGTCTTTTCTGTGCGCTTCCCTTGCCTGGGCTGCGGCGGTTGCCTTTAGCACGGAAGCTCTAAGCACATTGACCGCTCTGACCCGCCCCGGCGTGTCGCTGTTTTGGCTAGTCGTCATTGCCGCTCTTGCAGCTTTTCTAATCAAAATCAAACCCGCCCTGCCTTCCAAAGAAAAAACCAGAGCACCCAACCTCCTGGCCGGCGAACGATTGCTGGTTATGGGCATAACGGTTATTGTTCTCACCGTAGGCCTTATCGCTTTCGTCGCACCACCGAACAATTGGGACTCCATGACCTACCACATGGCGCGTGTGGCGCATTGGGTACAAAATCAGACGGCAGAATTCTATCCAACAAATGTACCCCGGCAGCTGTGGGCATCACCCTGGGCGGAATACGCCATCATGCATTTTCAAATTCTGCTGCAAAGCGACCGGCTGGCCAATCTGGTGCAGTGGTGGAGCATGATCGGAAGCATCATCGGCGTTTCGCTGATCGCCAAGACGCTCGGCGCCGGCAGACCGGGACAACTCTTAAGCGCCGCGCTATGCGCAACACTGCCCGTCGGAATCCTTGAAGCCTCAAGCACTCAAAATGATTATGCCGCAGCTTTCTTTTGTGTATCCTTCGTATATTTCGCACTCAATCTGATGCAAAGGTTATACCGCTGGACGGCCGTCTGGTGCGCATTGTCTTTAGCGCTTGGCTTTCTCACCAAATCCACAACCGCCGTCTTCCTTCTTCCCTTTATAGGCTGGCTGGCGTACTCAGGATTTCAAAAACATCATGGAAAATTTATCAAGGTCTTAGCCTTGATCATTGTCGTCCCGCTTCTGTTCAACGCGCCGCAATTCCTACGCAACTACACATTAAGCGGAAACATTCTTTCGCTTGCCTCCGAATCCAAAAGCGTTAAAAATGAAACATACACTCTGCAGGCAGTCGCTTCCAACGCACTTCGTTACCTCGGTCTGAATTTAAGCACACCCAATGAAGACCTCAATAAATCCATCGCCGCAGCCATCCGCAACATTCATCAAAAAATTGGATGGAATGTTGTTGATCCCCGTTACAGCTTCGGCGAAGAATACAAGATTGAACATTACATTCACGAAGACAACACCTGCAACACAGCGTTGACCATCCTGTTCATCATCACCGTTCTTTTAATTGCAGTCTTTCATCGCCGGACCAAACAACCGGAAATAAAAATTTATCTGGCTGCCCTGCTGACGGGATTTTTTCTTTTCTGCTTTTTGTTAAAGTGGCAGCCGTGGGGCAATCGTCTTTTATTGCCGCTGGCAGTTTTGACAACACCTTTTCTGGGCGCCTTCCTCTCGCAACGCAATTATGGGCTAAGCGTTCTCACCGGCGGAATCATGATCCTTTTGTGCCTGCCCTGGGTCTTCAATAACGTTTCCCGCCCTTTGATCAGAAAAGAATTTACAATATTTTCGACAAGCAGAGACCAGCAATATTTCAATAATAGGTCGGGTCTGTATTTCTCCTACAAACAAGCCATCGAAGAAGTTAAAAAAAGCGGCTGCCGGAACATCGCTCTCGTCATGAGCGCCGAAAGCTGGGATTATCCGGTGAGGGCGCTTTTGGGCGCTCCCGATAAGGATTTCAGAATCGAGCACGTCAACGTCGATAACCCTTCCGCCAAACTTGAATATCCCCGCGGTGCATTTGAACCTTGTATCGCGCTTCACGACGGAGCCCAAGGCATCGCCAAAATCTCTATCAACAATTCTTCTTTCGTCAAAACAAACCAGTATGCATTCTTGAGCGTTTACCGCAAGGACAGCGACGGATCGATCGCGCGTTTGGCTCGCACATCAAGCCTGGCCCAAATGATACGCTACTTTAACGAATCCGATCAGGTCCTTCAGCAGGCGCAATCCAGAGGAGGACTTGATCAACCCCTCCTGCTGGAATTTTTTAGCCTGCGAAAGCTTTCCGTCGATTACGCCAAAATGCTCGATATTGAAGAGCTCAATTCCCTGTACAATAATCTTGGCACCGCAGTCCGCGATCTGTTCATTCAAGGCTCAACACTTCTGCTCGACGGGCTTTCCGAACAGAACCCCGGAAAGATCGACCAGGGGCAGCAGCTCTTGGACCAGTGGAGCGAGTGGTTGTCCGGCAACATGAATAATCTGCAAAACGTGATGCAATAATATGGTCAAACTCCGTAAAATATTGTTCGCCTTCTTTACAGTCCTCTATCTGATCGTCTGCCCGACGCTCATATTGTATTCGCTTGGCATCGTGATCAAACCGGGCAAAGAGAACATTATTAAAACCGGCGTCATCTATATTTCATCCATCCCGCCGGGCGCCTCGGTCTCTCTCAACGGAACACCGCTCAATGAAGAAACCCCGGCACTGATCGACAATCTTCTGCCCGGCAATTACACTCTGACCCTTAAAGCCGCCAATTATCAGGTCTGGACAACGACCGCGTCCGTCTCCTCGGAAAAAGCAACCCCGCTCGAAAATATTCTGCTGCTTCCCGATCCGGTCAAGACCAACGAACTTTCCGAGGAGCCGGTGAATAAACTCATTCCTGTTGAGGACAATCCCTTCCTGATTGTGACCACCGGCCCCAACGCCAAGGATATCTTTGTGCATATCTGGGATGAAGGCATCACACAAAACATTCTTCCCGAACGCCCCGGTAAAACGCCGCGGCTCAAACCGCTTTTTCCAGAGGGGACGAATCAGTACAAGGGCCGCGTCTTGCGGATTTTCTCCGTGGATGGAAATTCACATCTTATTTTCGAAATTGAAAACAATGGCGAGAAGAAATTCCTGTGGACCGATCCGCTCTTCGGAGAATCCAAGACCGAAGACATTACCAGGCTCTTTCCTGTTCAGCCGGATTCGATCGAATGGAGCAAAGACGATCCGCGTCATCTCCTATCTTTCCAGAATAACACGATCAACCGCATCGATATCGCCACCAAGGCCGTTTATCCCAGAATCGCTGAAAAAGTCACAGCATTCACGCAGTATGAAGAAAAATTATTTGTTCTGTCTGATGTCAATACTTTAACCCGGGCAAACATCGATAATGTCCGTGAAACAGCCCGTCCCGTATCGAGCAATCCCTTATTCAACGAGCTTGTCCTTCGTAACGCACCATTTCTTAAAATGACCGCTGTTTCCCACAATATCATTTTACTTTTAGGCAAAGGCGGGCAGCTTATCTCCAACCTTAAACCTTATCTGCTGGCGGAGGGCGGCATCGTCGGATTTAAATGGAATACGAAACCGCGTCAGATCCTGCTGTGGTCGCGTGATAAAATCGGTTTTATCGATTTTTCCAAAAATATGCTGGAAGCAAATCCTCCTTCGATCACCTGGGTACAGGAAAAAGCACGGGACATCACCAACGCCTTCTGGGTCAATGAAGGCAGCCATATTCTTTTTACCGACAGTGATCAGATGTTTATAGCCGCTGTCAGCTGCTGCGGCATGACGGACATCAAGAAACTGCGGGACATCCGCCGGCAGTCCGATATTTATTATTCCGACCGCACGGGCAAGGTGTTCTTCATCGACAAAGGAACCGCACGGCTGTCCTCCATGGAGATCATTCCGCAGCACGCTCTCTTGCCGACGGTAAGGCGCGACAAAAATATTAAGGAAGAAAGGGAATAATATGGCGATCCATTATTCCAAAGAAAACCTGACACCCACGGAGCATCGCTGGCAGCGCGCCTTCGAAATCCTGCCGGGAGCCACCAGCTGGCTTATTTTGCTCGGGATGATAGCCCTTTCTTTCTCAAAACCACTTTGGGCCGCCATGCTCATCATCGCCTTCGACCTGTTTTGGCTCTTTAAACTGATCTACATGACGATCTTTCTTCTGCTGTCTTATTTCCGCCTGACAACCGAAGAGGACACCGACTGGAACGAACACATCCGCCACGTCGACTATCTGACCGATTATCTCAAGACCTCAACAAAGCCTCCGTCGAGACTGAATCTTGCGCGGTATTTCTCATGGAAGAATCATCACCTGCAGCTGGAAACGCTGAACACCAGCGGCAGACTTCCGCCGCCCTCAAACGAAATCTACAATACCATCATTATTCCGATCGCCAAAGAATCGACAGAGATCGTCGAGCCCGGCATTGAAAGCCTGACCAAACAGTCGTTCCCCGGTAAACGCATACTTGTGGTTCTGGCCGTCGAAGAACGCGCGGAACAAAGCGTCAAAAAAAGTATGCTGGATATTCAGAATAAATACCGTTCCACATTCCTCGACGTCCTGGTATTTGTTCATCCGGATAAAATTGCCGGTGAAGCGCGCGTTAAAGGCGCCAACGTCACGTATGCCGCCCGCCGCACCACGGATTATCTGACGGAAATGAAAATCCCTCATGAGAACGTCATCCTCTCCTGTTTCGATGCCGACACCGTGGTCAGCCCCAATTTCTTTTCGTGCCTCACGTATCATTTTATGGTGACGCCCCAGCGCGAACGGTCAAGCTTCCAGCCCATTCCCGTCTATCACAATAATATCTGGGACGTTCCCTGCTTCGCGCGCGTCATGGAGATCGGATCGTCCTTCTTTCAGCTCATCGAGGCGACCAATCCGGAAAAACTGGTGACCTTTTCAAGTCACAGCATGAGTTTGAAGGCATTGGTTGAAGTTGATTACTGGCCTGTCGACATGATCTCGGATGATTCGGCGATCTTCTGGAAATGCTACATTCACTTTAACGGAGACTACCGCGTCGTGCCGATTTTGACGACACTTTCCATGGATGTGGCGGGATCCAAAGACTGGATCGAAACGATCCGCACGGTATACAAACAAAAACGGCGCTGGGCCTGGGGAGTTGAAAACTTTCCGATCGTGTCGAGGCTCTTTATGCAGAATAAGAAAATCTCTCTTAATGATAAGATCCGTCACGGATTTAAAATGTTCGAAGGACACATCTCGTGGGCAACTTGGGGATTTCTGCTGAGCTTCATCGGCTGGCTTCCGGCGATATTCGCTCGCCAGGAATATATGTATTCCGTCGTGTCGTACAACGCGCCGCGTGTCATCAGCGTCATTTTTAACCTTGCGGGGCTGTCGCTCGCCATTTCAATCTTTATCAGCATCTCGCTTTTACCGAGACAGGACCGCAAGATTTCATTTCTCGAAAACGTTCAGCACGCGCTCGAATGGCTGCTGCTTCCCTTTATCCTCACATTCTTAAGCGCGTTGCCCGCCCTCGACGCGCAGACCCGCCTCATGTTCGGCAAATACATGGAATTCTGGGTCACCGACAAAACACGTCAGAAATAATAATTAAGC
>JAGNTT010000019.1 GCA_017987425.1 Candidatus Omnitrophota bacterium | reverse complement strand
TATGACCGGGATCACCGGCACCATCACGCTTAAAGACCGGCGGCGGGATCAGGATCCATGAAAGTTCTTTCAGTAAAAACAAAAACCCCGCAAGAACTTGCGGGGTCAGAGGGATATCCCTAAAAAAGAACGGCTTACTGGATGCCGTACTTTTTTAATTTATACCATAACGTACGTTCCGAAATTTTTAGAAGCTTGGCCGCTTTCGCCTTAACGTGGTCCGCGTTCTCCAAAGCCCTAAGGATCAATTCCTTTTCCATCTGGGAGACGCCTTCATCCAGCGGCATGACCGTCACGCTCCCATCGGGTTTGCTGCTCAGCGGAACCTTGCGGATCATATCTTCCAGCTCCTCAATGGAAAAAGGTTTCTGAATGTAATCAAAGGCGCCATGCCGGAACGATTTAACGGCTGTATCCACATCTCCGAACGCGGTCATGACAATAACAGGAATAATCACATTTAAACGCTCAAGCTCATAGACGAGATCAACACCCGTCATCCCGCCGCCCAGACGAATATCGGTGATCACAAGATCGAGCGGTTTGGAGAGGATGACGTTAAGAGCCTCTTCAGCGGTTGAAGCTGTTATGACGTCAAAACCCTTGTTCCTCAGACCAAACCTTATGACACGCAGCAAACGCTCCTCGTCATCGACAATCAATATCCGGACAGATTGGTCCTTCATGATAGACCTTCCCGCTTCAAACCAAGCACCACACGGCTGCCTTTAGGCTGCGAAGGGACGATCGTTATCGTTCCGCCGTGGGCATCCATGATCTTCTTGACCACATACAGTCCCAAGCCCAGGCCGTTGTCCTTAGTCGTGTAGAACTGTTCAAAAGCTTTCTTAAGCGCACCTTTTTTGAAACCCGAGCCTTCGTCCAGGACTTCCACATAATACATCTTCGGGTCAATCCGGGCCGTTATCCTGATCCCTTCTCCCTGCCGCGATGCCTGCACGGCGTTGAGGATTATATTAATAAGGGCCTGCTTGATCTCATCGGCGTCGCAAAGGACCTTCTCCCCCTTCGATTGATTATCGAAATCGACAGGGACCCCGGCTTTTTGGGTTACCCCCGCCATAAGCCGAATGACCTGCTGAATTATCTCGCAAGGATCATTGAGTTTGAGTTCTGTTTTGGAACCCTTGCTCAATTGAAGCAGCTGTCCGATCAGTTTGTTGATCCGGTCAACTTCATCGGTCACAAAGCCCGCGATCTCGTGCTCTTCCGAACCGGCAGTAAGTTTGTTGCGGATGACAGATGTCGATGATTTTATAATGCCCAGAGGGTTCCGGATCTCATGAGCCAGACTCTGGGCCAGAAGTCCTATCGTTAATCCCTTCTCATGCTCCACCATAGCCCGCGTATTTTTGTTGATTAAATAAATGAACCACCCTGCAGCCAAGCCGAGCAATAGAAGAACGACAATAAAAACAATAATGGTCCGGGACAAGGCCTGCTTCCGAGCCCGTTCGGCGTAGGCAGAGGCGTCGACCATACTGTCCATATAAATTGCTTGCAACCTTCTGCCGGATATCCGAAGTTCACTCAATTCATCCAATATCTTTCCTTTAATAACCGCCGCGGGATCATCGGGACTCATACGTAGAAACCCCGCCGTTCTGCGGAACTCATCGAATTCCGCATAGATATCCAGAAACTCTTTCTTTTCTGTAAGAACATGTGAGGCTTCCTCAAAATCCTCAACTTTAGTTGAATTATCCCGGATCATCGAAAGCACTGAAACCAATTTCGATACCTGTGACATAAACGCCTGACCGACCAGCCCCTCCTGCGGCAGAGACTCCGTCAGCTGGAGAAGATTATCAATCTCAACAAGAAGATTAATACTCAGCTGCAGCTCTTTGTTTTCCTGAATCAGACGCTGATGGGCAATATTGATCGCATAAACGCGATTCAGCATGATACCCATGCCGGCGAGAACCAGTAAAGCTACAACCACAAAATATAACGCAACTTGATGGGCGACTTTCATAACGGCATTATAGAACTGAAATATACAAGATGTGTTTTATCGGCTCCTGATTCATTCTCAAAACAAAAAACTGCGGTCCGATTCAGACTGCAGTTTATTGGAAACCTATCTGGAGTGTTCGCAAGCCCCCTGCTATATGGAAACACTACATTTATTTGTTCCATCTGTCCAGCTCAAGTAAGTCTTGCTCGTGAAATATCCGTTTTCAATGTGTTACTTCACATATGAAAAGCTGGAAACCAGTGAGGCAATAATCCAAAAAATAAATAGCACAGGCCTCCGCCGACCATGGCCATCGATAGCCCGAATATAAGCAAATGACGGAATAATTTCTTTTTATCTTCGCCGGGAGCGGCATTGGCAATACAAATGGCGCCTAACGTAGATAACGGACTGACATCCACAAGGTGACTGCCTACGTTGATCGAGGCTACGATTGAAGCGGGATTGCCCCCTACTTTCTCGACCAAGTCCGGAACAATAGGAATAAAGGCGGGCATGACAACTCCCGACGAACTGGAATAAGTAGAAATAATGCCTGTTAATAAAGCGATCATTCCGGTCACGCTTGTCGGGCTGGAAACCTTTGCCAGAGCCTCTGTGAATAAATTCAATCCACCGGTCTTTTCCATAAGACCAACGAGCGTGCTCACTCCGCAGACTAACATAATAATATTCCAGGGAACCGCTTTGAAAGCCTCATCTCCGTTGGATACTCCAAACACCATTAAGAGCGCGGCCAGACTGATCGCCAAGAATCCGATATCCAATCGAAAAAATATCGCTCCGACCATCAAACCGGCGATAGCTGTCAAAGTTATAAGGTGAAAACCGGTCAGATGTTTGGGTGCTCCCAGAATCTTGTCGACATCAAAGTGAAGTAACGCTGGATTTTTTCGCATACTGCCGACAAGGATTAAATAGCAAATCAACGCCACAAAAGCCTGAACCAAAAAGGCCGGCAAAAAAATCTGGGTCCACGGATTCATTTCCAGGCCAAAACGGGACGTTAAAAGATCGGCGATAATACCCGTCGGAGCAAACGGCGAAAATGTTCCGGCATTCGCTCCAGTGACCAGAATGATCGTTATGAAAAAAGCTTTTATGCCAAGCCGGCCCGCCAACGGCATGACAAAAGGCGCTAAAAGCGCGACCGCGCCTATATTCCCCGGGCCGATCATTGATAAAAGCACGGCAAGGATAAAAATATTAATCGGCAAAATAAGCGAATTACCGCGCGCGGAATGGATCATCAAGCGGGTAATGTGCTCCAGCGTGCCGTTGGATTGGGCTATTCCAAAAAAAAGCGTGATACCAAACAAAATGATAAACAATGACCACGGGAATAGCTGAATGATTTCCGGCGTCGTCATTCCTACCGAAAACGTCCCGATCATCCACGCCAAACCCATGGCCAGGATACCGACATTGATTCTCTCATGACGGCTGATTAGAATAATAATTACTAAAGCTGATAGAGACAACCAAGCGGCATTCATAATAATCATTAGCGAGGCGTTTGAACGCCAATCAGCCTTTCGGCCTCAAGCCAGTCATCGAGCTCCCGGCCGGAATATGATCCGCGGCTCTCGTAGATCTCATAAGCCTTTTTTTCGATCTCTTTGATCAAATCTTTATTGCCGACAAAATGATGTTCTTCCGCCTTACATTCTTCTTTCGTTTCATGAATAATAGTATTCTTTTTGGTTCGTTTTGTCACCATACCCGCCTCCTTTTTAAAACCAATTTATTTAGACTTTGATTTACGCGGCAGTCTTGCGCGGTTTATTCTCTTCAGGCCTAACTTTTCGCATGACCAGTTGTGCGATGATACCTGCGGCGGCAGCATACGAAACATTATCCGTGTTGATGACCAGATCGTAGAGCAGGTAATCATCGATGTTTTTTTCAAAATACTTTTTAAGGTAATCCGAACGGCCGCCATCCTCATTTTTGATAAAATCTTTAGCCTCTTTATCATTATAGTTAAAATATTCCTTAATGTGCTCTTTGCGTTTCTTGGGTGATCCCACCAAACGGACATGAACACCTCCGGCCAAGTCCTTGGTAATGACCGATGCGCCGCGGCCGACAATAATCGTATGGCCCATTTCGGCCAAACGGGTAATGGTTTTATTTGTCCTCTGCACAAGCGTGTATTGCGCCGGATGCAGCATCAATACATCCTCAAAAGTATCCTGAATTTCCGGGATACTCTTTTCTTTTAAGAACGGGAGCATTCGCTCCGTAAAATTATGGTCCTTCATGACTTCATCCACCAAACTTTTGTCAAATACAGTCCAGGGACATTTATCCGCCATTTCTTTATCCAACTGCCGGGCAAGCTCCTTCCCGACAGTAATTCCCCCGGATCCCGCTTGACGGGAAATAGTGACAAAAGGGACCGTTAAATCTTCCTTCCGAGATGCTGACTTTGACTCAAAATACCTGTTAAGTTTTTCGTGGTCCATATGCTTCTCCTTTTCCGGAACCTAAACACAAGTCCTGTTTTTGCCATCTTTTTTGGCCTGACAAAGCGCCCTGTCGGCTTTCACCGTCAAGTCACGCCGGCTCATGGCCGGTTTGTATTGAGCGACGCCGATACTGACCGTCATCGGCGTGTCAAATGTAGCCCGCTCCACAGCCTCTCTGATTCTGTCAGCCAACAAAATGGTATCCTGCTTTGAGCTCCCGGGCAGAATCGCAACAAACTGATCACCCGCATAGCGGCATAAGATGTCCGCATCTTCCAGGATCGTTTTAATGATCCGGCCGATTTCCCTTAAAAGTTTATTGCCGGCATCTTGTCCGAATTGATCGTTAAACGATTTAAAGTTATCGACGTCCATCATCAAGAGCGCCAAGTCACCCGGAAATTTTTCGATGCGTTTGATTTCATAATCCAAAGTGTTGGAGAAATGACGAAAATTATGAACGTCCGTGACCGGATCCTTGACCGTTAAGAACTGAAGCTCTTTATAAAACCTGACGTTCTCCAAAGCCACCGCGACTTCACGGGCAATGTCGCAGAGGATCTTAAGATCGAGCTCATTGAACGAGGCACCTTCCTCCGAATGGCTGTTTTTGTCGGCGACATTGATGACACCTATCGTTTCCCCGTCACGCTTAATGGGCGCGACCATAAAAGGCGAAGCCTTGTTCTCATTCTCAGATGTGGGACGGATCTGCGGGAAAACGTTGCCGATCAATAACGCTTTGCCTTCCTCAATGACCGGCGCCGCAATGGAATCTTTAATGTGGATGCGGCTTGCTTCCTTTTCTTCGAATCCCACATTAGCCTTCGTGCAAAGTTCGCCGCTTTCTTTTTCGATGAACATGATCGAGCATTTACGGGCGTCTAATATTTTCATCGTCTTTGATACAACGAAGTCCAATAAGCGGTCTGATTTTCTAATGGCGCAGATTTTTTCATCGAAACCGACGATTTCTTCGAGTTTCTGTTTTTCATACAATACCGATTCCTCGAGCCGGACACGTTCAGTGATATCCTTCCAGATAGACACGAAATGAGTGATCTGCTTCGATTCATTAAAAATCGGCGAGATGGTCTGGTCGGCGACATAATGATCGCCGTTTTTCTTTTTGTTCGTCGTTTGGGCGTAAAACGTCTCACCGGATAAGATCGTCGCCCATAATTTCTTATAGTATTCAGGCCCCTGCCTGCCGGACTGAAGGATTTTTGGAGTTTTTCCGATCACTTCATTACTGCTGTAACCGGTTGTTGCCTCAAATGCCGGATTAACATATTGAATGACGCCTTCTTTGTCCGTGATCATCACGTGGTCGGCCGTCTGTTCAACGGATTTCTCAAAGATATAAAGACGGTTCTGCATTTTTTTGCGTTCGGTGATGTCATAGATGACTCCCTCGATGCCGGCCCGCTGATTGTTCTCGTCAAGAATCACACTGCTGGTGACCGATAAAGTCACAAAGGTTCCATCTTTACGCTTGTTCTGCACTTCATAATCACGCACAAAACCAACCTTCTCGATTTCATTTAAAAACTTCAGCCTGTCTTCAGAATGAACATACAATTGTTCGGCCATATTAAGACCGATAATTTCATCTTTACTGGAATAACCAAGCATGTAAGCAAACGAATGATTCACATAAACCAGACATCCTTTGACATCGGCGACATAAATACCGGCGTGCAAATTTTCGACCAGGCGGCGGTAGATATCAGGCGACCCAAATGCGGTATTGAAATCCTTCTGAATATTCATGGCGTCCTCGCTTGCTCCAAACTATTGTTCATAATTTCCTGTTTCCTGAATTCTGTGTCGATTCAAAACATTTTCTGATAGCTGGAACCAATTTCTCGTCAATTTCACTTTTGCCGATAAAATCATCGGCTTTGATCCGCTTTGATTCTTCCTTAAACTTCTGGACCGAAAACATGGTCAAAATAATGATGTGTGAATCTGGATTATCGGTTTTAATCTGTTGTGTGGCCTCCAGACCGTTGATTTTGGGAAGACTTACATCCATTAATACGATGTCAGGCCGTATGCAGGAAGCTTTGGCGATCCCCATTTCCCCAGTGCTCGCTTCGAAAATTTCCGCTCCAAGATTATGCCTTTTCAGGTATTCCTTGAGCATGGCTCGAAATTCGTCACTGTCATCGATGATCAATATTTTCCGTAACTTCATTTCAATTCCCTCCTGCGTTCCTGCCGTAATTACAATTTAAGTATATGTCCTTAATCGAAATCTCTGAATCCGACGATTTACGAGCATATGTAGGTATCACTACCTATCCGCTAAGGACCTGCTCATATTTCATTCTCAAATCCAAAAGCCGACAGAACTTTTGTGATCGATAAACTGCACCCAGCAAAGCAGTTGCGCTTATAAAGACACTTCCCGGAAAAGCCGCAACCAATAGGCAGCTCCGCCAAAGGCGCAGGTTATTGCTGGGATATTCAATTCGTGAGACGACTTTATTATATTCTCTTAAGATTTTTTGTATGTGGGATGGATTACCTGCAAGGATAAGTAGTACTACCCATGCGGGGATTAAGCTGTTTCGAGGGGATGCTGGTGATCGCGGAAATTATTGAGGGATTGCTGTGATGACCGCTATCTTGATGGTTCAAGTTTTGAGGATCAAACTCATGATGTTTGAATATAATATGGGCCAAATCAAAGAATCCCGGCCAAATTATTCAGACAGGGATTCAATGAACATCTGCCGCCTTTTAGTCATGCCTTGGTCATTGGCCAAATCGTATCAGCAGCGTACAGTGAAGTCATAATCCGCAGAAATTGTTCGTCATCCAATTCTTTGGCTGATTCCACACCTGCCGTTTCCTGCATGATCAGGCGATACTCTTCATCACTTAAGTGCAATTGCTGCCTGGCAAGGTCAATAACCGCCAGTTTCTTTTGCGATATTTTTGTCATAAATCACTCTTTCATTGCCATGTCCGGAGATAAAACAAGACAAGCTTCGTATCCGTCGACACAGCTGCTATTCTCGACCGTAAATCCCGAATTCCTGACAATATTCAACATAGATAAATTTGTCCGCCCTATGCTGGCCGTTATTTTTTTCAGCCCATGCTTGTGCGCTGCTTTAATGAGCGTACTTACAAGGAACCGGCCTATTCCATTCTGTTGAAAGTCCTCTCTTACGACAAGCGCCATTTCAGCCGCGTCGCCTGAGCTTAAATAACGTCCGACGCACACCATCTGTCCATACGGTTCCGGGGAATCAAATCCAGCTAATGCCATATCTTTGGTGTAGTCAACCGACACGCGTTCCAGCGCTTCGGCATGCGGCAGCGCATCAACCTCTTTCAGATAGCGCGCGTAAACGGTTTCCGGGGCGTGGCTGTAAAAAAAGTCCTGAAGCGCTTTTTCATCGCACGGTGCCAAAGGCCGGAAATAAAGCAATCTGTCCTTGAACTGACTAGAGTACGGAATCAAAGCTTTGGCAGGACTTCCGTCATCCTTGACCGTTTTCTGGTCCAGATAAACATAATGCCTTTGTTTAAGACCATCGAGCAGTTCATCGCGGAAATTGGGATGGGCGATCTGCGTTAAAGCCAGCCCGCGTTCGCGGATGGTCTTTCCGTGCAGATATGCCACTCCGTATTCTGTCGCCACATAGTCTACGTCGGCGCGAGAGGTGACCACCCCGGCCCCTTCGTTGAGAGTTGCCACTATGCGCGACACGGTCCCGTTTTGGGCTGTCGACGGCAAAGCAATAAACGACCGTCCGCCATCGGACATTCTGGCACCCCTTATAAAATCCACTTGTCCGCCGAAACCGCTGTAAAATTTACAACCGATGGAATCCGCGCAAACCTGCCCGGTCAAGTCGATCTGCAACGCCGAATTGATTGAAACCATATTTTTATTCTGAGCGATCACGCAAGGATTGTTCACATACTCGGACGGCATGAACCTGAAATCCGGATTAAGACCGACAAATCCATAAAGATCCCGCGTGCCCATGACGAAACTGACGACGGAAACGCCTTCATTAATGCCCTTTTTAAGATTGGTGATATTTCCGTTACGATAAAGCTCGATAATTTCATCGGATACAACTTCGGAATGAATCCCCAGGTCATTTTTATTATTCAAACTTTTCAAGATGGCGTTGGGCAATGAACCGATGCCGATCTGCAGGGTGTCGCCATCGCGAACATAACGTTTAATTTGCTCCGCCAATTGGATAGATGTGTCATCGGGATATTGAAGCGCAAGACCTGCCAGCGGTTCATCAGCCTCGACCACATAATCAATACAACTTAAAGGGATCTTTGATTCGCCGTAAGTTTCCGGCATAAATTTATTCATCTGAGCGATTACGATATCCGCGCTGGCGATGGCGGAAGGCAGGATGTCGACGCTGATTCCCAATGAAACCATACCCTGTAAATCCGGACGCCCTACCTGGATAATCGCACAATGAATCGGCATCTGCCCGCTTTTAAAGAGCCCGGGGATATCCGACAGAAAGACAGGCGTGTAATCAGCCATACCCTGACAAACGGCTTCGCGGACATTGGGACCTATAAAGAACGCGTTATGACGGAACGCGGCCGAATATTGCGGATCGGTGTAAGGCGCGATTCCGAGCGTGAGAAGATGCGCGATTTCATTATCACGGAAATGTGCCGCATTTCTGACCAGCGCCGCCACAAGGCGCTGCGGTTCGGCGCCTCCGGATCCGACCAGAATCCTTCCGCCTTTCCTGATATTTCTGACAGCCGTGTCCGCATCGCACCACTTTGTGTTTTTCTTTCTAAACACATATGATCCGCTAGTCATAATGATCTCCCCTCAAGTTCTGACGCCTCAAGGGCAAAATCAAGGACAATGGGACGCACCAGTCGTTCAAAATCCGTATATTTCATCTGAAGCAACTGGTGAAAATTACCGGCATTAAAAGCGATTTCGTCGTCCTCAGTCAGCTGCTGCGCCACACACACATCAATAGAATATAAATTTCCGAACGGCGGCATGGCGCCGATCTCGCAGTCCGGAAACATGATACGGATTTCGTCTTCTGTGGCCAGTCTGACATACTGGGTATCATATAACGCTTTAAAAAATTCAAAGTTGATCCTGCTTGATGCCGGCAACACTGCCATCACCGTTGTATTCTCGAACTTCAGGATAACCGTCTTGGCAATTTCCCGTCCTGAAATGTGAGCCGATTGAGCCGCCTCGAGAGCCGAATAAGCCGACGAATGATTGATCACTTTATACCGGATTTTATGACCGTCTAAAAAATCTCTTAATCGTCGAGTCGGCATGGATAGCCTCCTTATTGTTCACTTACTTACGGGAACTGCTTGGGCCAATATCCGTCTCTTGTGAGGCTCTGTCTCTATTTCGTACTTCCGGACAGTGGTTTGGCCCAAGAGTCCCTGAGCTCTACTCATTACTTAACACCCACCGTGATCTGTTTTGTATGTGCGCCCTCCTTTTTTGCAAGCGTGATATCCAACACGCCGTCTGTATAAACTGCATTGACTTTATGGGCATCTGTGCCAGCCGGGAGTGTAAAGGACCGGGGAAAGCCCCATAATAGCGTTCCGACCGGATGTAGTCCTTCTCCTTGGCTTCTTTTTTTCTTTCTCCGCTCCTTTGAGCGTCAGCATGCCATTGCCGACATACACCTCGATCCCTTCTTTTGTAAGACCGGGCAAGTAGACTTTGACACGGAAACTGTCCTTTTAATCCACGACGTCAACCGCTGGCATCCATCCCGTCGCGCTGATTCCTTGGTTAAATACTTTTTGCCGCCCTATCGGCCATTCAATTCAAATTTCCTTTTATTCCATTAAGCTTAATTTCTAAAGGCGTCTGTCTGTTTACCTTGAATACATATTTATTTCCGGCGAACTCATTGACGCCCACATAATGTTCACGGATCAGCCAGCCCATAGCCATATAAAAGACATCCAGAGGCTGATTGATCAATGTCGGAACATTGGCTAAAAGCAGAAGCTTTTCTGATTTCTCCATCAGATCCATTATTTCGTCAGCAGCGATGTCAATTTGTTCAATCATCGATCGGCCCTCATTTAGTCCACCTTCTTTATAACAAAACCGAAAGAAATCATATATGCGTCAAACTACTCAAAGACTTGGGTAGGATTACCTAGGCTGTTTCGATAAATGAATAGGACCGGATTTTTGGAGAGAGTGGTGTGAGCCGAAAGGCTACTTGTCGAAGGGCTGTTTTAAGATCACATCTTCATTATTTTCTTACTGCGATTTTAAAGTCTAATCAATTTCAATTCTGAGCGAACGTAACGACATAGAAATGCTTTAAGCGAGAATGAAAGCGATAAAATAAGCGAAAGCAGACTCAATAAAAATCAATATTCACCACAGGAAAAATTCTTATCTGGAAAATATAGATCGCAAATAAACCGCAATCGACAACACTCACAATAACTCTCTTTTACCGGCAATTATTTCCTGATAAATATTTTCAAATGACACCTTTATCAATCGCATACTTGACTAGAGCTGCCGGTGTTTTAAGTCCCAGCTTATCCGTGAGGTTGGCGCGGTGATGCTCGACGGTGCGGATGCTGAGTTTCAGTTTGACAGCGATATTCTTATTGGCCATGCCTTTGGCGATCATGGTCAGGACCTGCTGCTCGCGTTTGGTCAGTATTTCCAGTGAAGGCACTTCCCCGTCGTCAACCGAGCGCAATTGCCGGTCGACCAGAACTTTGGAAACCGACGGAGAGACAAACTTATTCCCCCTAATGATGGTTTTAATGGCCAAAAGCAATTGATCGGGCGCATCATCCTTAACCATATACCCGGAAGCCCCATGGCGCATCACTTCTTCGAAATGCTGAAAATCCTTAAGCATGGAAAGAATAAGGACCTTGGCCTTGGGATATTTACGCCGGATCTCCTTAAGCGCCGTCACGCCGTCTTTATTGGGCATGGAAATATCCATAATAATCAGATCGCATTTATGCGACGGCAGAAGGTCCAAGAGCTCCTGGCCGTCTTGCGCTTCGGCGACGACTGTCAATGCACGATCTTTCTGAATGAGATTCTTTAAGCCCTCCCGCACGACTGCATGATCGTCCGTTAAAATGATTTTACTTTTTGTCATGGTTCAACTCCTCGATGGGCACAACAAGACTTAATTCCGTTCCGGCCCCAACGGCGGATTTAATCGTTAAACTCCCGTTAATCAGCGCGGCCCGTTCTTTCATAAGAGCCAGGCCCAAACCGCCGCCTTTTCTTTTTTCATGAACATTGAAGCCTTTGCCGTCGTCTTTGACCGTCAAATGAACCTTATCCTTTTGCAGACTCATATGGACGCTCACATTCTTTGCCTTGGCATGTTTCACGCTGTTCATCAGAGCCCCTTGCACGATCCTGTATATCATGATCTTTTTCTCGCCCAGATCGACATCAATCAGATTCCTTTGCGAAAACTTAAATGCCGTGCTCTTGTCAACATTCATGGATTCAATCAGCTCTTTCATCGACCCAACTAGACTGATGTGCTGCAATCCCAATGGAGAAAGTTCATGAGACAGGTCTCTGGTTTTATCAATGATCCTGTTGACTTTAACCTTCAGATTGGCCGACAACTTTTTTAATTCCGGATATTTGGCCGTTAAATCCATGGTTTCACTGACAAGCGATAATTTCAACGCAATCATCAACTGTCCTAGATCATCATGGATTTCCTTGGCGATCCTCAACCGTTCTTCTTCCTGTCCCTGAAGGATCTGCTGAGGAATGCGCGCGATCGCCTCCTGCGCTTTTTTGTGTTCAGTAATGTCATAACGGATGGCCATGTATTGGTAGGGCTTGCCGTTATCATTGAGGATGGGAATGATGGTCGTATCGACCCAATAGGTAGTACCGTCTTTGGCGCGATTGCGAAATTCCCCACGCCAGACCTTGCCCCCGGCAATGGTGCGCCAGAGGTTTCGTATGTATTCTTTCGGATGATGGCCGGAATTGATGATGCGGTGGTCTTGGCCGATTAATTCTTCTCTGGAATATTTAGAGATCTGACAAAATTTATCATTGGCATAGATGATCTTGCCGTGCACATCGGTGACAGCCAGGATCGCGGCCTCATCCAGCGCGTTGCGGATGTTGGCATACTCATAGGCGTTTAGATTGTTAGCCGCAAGGATCTTTTTGTGCTCGGTAATATCATAGCGGATGGCCATGTATTGATAGGGCTTGCCGTTTTCATTGAGGACGGGAATTATGGTCGTATCGACCCAGTAGATGTCGCCGTTCTTGGCGCGGTTACAGAGCTCCCCGCGCCAGACCTTGCCGCCGGCGATCGTGCGCCATAAATCACGAAAGAATTCTTTGGGATGGTGTTTGGAATTGATGATCCGGTGGTCTTGGCCGATTAATTCTTCCCTGGAATATTTGGAGATCTGACAAAACTTATCGTTGGCGAAGATGATCTTGCCTTGGGCATCCGTGATTGCCAGAATGGCCGCCTCGTCGAGGGCATTACGGATATTGGTATAATCGAGACTGAAGGCGTTCATAAGAATTATCAAACCTGAGAGTTAACTGCCACGACTATAGCACAAAACAAAAACCCCGCCAAACAATTAGCGTGGAGAAGTTTGAACACCGGTTAAAGCGCGTAGAACCCTTTTTGCTTACTTTAACTCTTCAAGCAGACCGTCCAGATCCAGCGGCTTTGAGTACATCACAAGCCCGCCATGATCTGTGTGCGGCCACTGTTCTCTGGGGCGATCGGCGTACAGTTCAATGCCGTTATTGTCGGGGTCTCTTAAGTAGACGGCCTCGCTGACACCGTGGTCCGCGGCGCCTTCGATAGGCCACTGATGATCGGATAAGCGTTTGAGGGCCCGGGCCAATTCTTTGCGGTCGGGCATCAATATGGCCAGATGGTACAGGCCGGTATTCTTGGGCGAAGGAGCTGTCCCGTCCTGGCTTTCCCACGTATTGAGGCCGATGTGATGGTGATACCCGCCCGCTGAAAGGAAAGCAGCGCCGCTCCCCATGCGGGTTGTCACTTCAAATCCCAAAACTTCCGTGTAGAACTTAATGGAACGCTCAAGATCGGATACTTTTAGATGAACATGCCCTATTCTGGTTTGGGGATGAATAGGCTCACTGTGATTTGGTTTCATATGTGTCATCGCTCACCGCTTCAGTTGATTTGTTATGTTGGAGAAATTTGACGAACCATAAATTCCAGAGACATCCGTCTAACATCAGGGAGTTAGAGATGCCGGCTGAAATATATAACATAGAAAACCAACCATACTAGAATAAAGATGGCGCTTTTGGATGCCTCCCACCGTTTAGAAACCCGTCGGCCGATGGCGCATACAATACCGGCCAGGATCATGGACGTTAGAAATCTTAAGCCCCGGGCAAGAATAGTAATGCCCACCAATACGGCAACGGACATATTCAGGTGGCTCCATTGCGCGGCATAAATCTTGTAAGGCACACCTGTAAATGATCCGGCGAAAAAACTTAGCACCCCAAGCTCCTGGACCTGCCGGACTACTGTCTCCACCTCACGCTGACGAATCCCGGGAACATGTTTGAGATATTCGATCACCTGATCATAAGGCATACCGGCAGCCAACACATACAACACCAGACCTCCCGCCGACGCTCCGGCAACAGCGAAGCCCCACGCCATCCAAAGCCGCTTCTTTTCTGAATTTTGCACAACCAGCCACGTCAGCCACACATCCGGCACAATAAAAAAGAAGGTGGCCTCACAAAATCCCCATATAAAAGCAACGGCATAATGTAAAGCCATCGGGCATCCTTTTTTAAAGAGATTAAAAACAAAACAGACAAAATAATCATTCGAATTTGTTTCAGCAGAAATACATTACATCGAAGAATCCATCGCAAGGCCCTGCTTAAGCAAAGACTCGGGTTATTAATTCCTTTCCGGTCATTATTTATGATATCATCTAGCCCTCATCGGCACATCAATCTCATACTTAAAGAGGCTTGTGAGCAAAAAAACTTCAAAGTGGATTTCCAGAACAGCCGGACGCTGGTTCTTCTTTATTATTTTG
The DNA here is from genome assembly GCA_017987425.1 of Candidatus Omnitrophota bacterium. Classification (GTDB taxonomy): domain Bacteria; phylum Omnitrophota; class Gorgyraeia; order Zapsychrales; family Fredricksoniimonadaceae; genus JAGNTT01. The sequence continues at coordinate 6,870 of JAGNTT010000019.1, read as the reverse complement.
CAGCTTTTCCGCTACCTGCCTCTCTCCCTCATCGTTCTCATGACCGACGGTTTGCTTGCCGTAGCTTTCTGGCCATTGAAACGTCTGCGCGCACACGCCCAGGAAAGCTTAACAATTGCGTTCGGCAACGAAAAGTCCGCAGAAGAAATAAACTCCATACTTCGCAATTGTTTTATGAATCTCGGACGGGGAATCGTGGAAGTATTCTGTTATATTTATCGCCCGTGGTTGATCTCCCAAAAGATCCACCTGACCCGCGGCTCACAGCAACATCTGGACAATGCACTCAGGGAAAACAAAGGAGTGGTTGGTATTTCCGCTCACTTCGGTAATTTTCCTCTTATGCTCATTTATCTGAGTCAGTTGGGATATCCCGTCCACGCTCTCATCCGGCCAAACCGTGATGCGGGAATGGAAAAGATCTTCAAGGAGCTGCAGGTAAGAATGAAATTCAGGGCGATTGACAGTTACCCGCGCAAGGAGTGCGTCAGGAGTTCGTTCAAGGCACTCCGCAATAAAGAAGCCGTCGTGATTTTAATGGACCAGAATACAGGAAGTTCATCGGGAGTATTTGTCAATTTCTTCGGCCGCCCGGCGGAGACACCCACGGGCGCGGTGACTTTCGCCATGCGTACCGGTTCCCCCATACTGCCCATTTTTACTGTCCGGGACGGAAAGGGAACGCATAAAGTGATCATCGAACCGCATTTTTATCTGGAGCAGAAAGCGACCGATGAAGAAACACTGCAATATAACGTCCAGAAAATAACCGCCATTATCGAAACATATATCCGCCAATATCCCACGGAATGGGCCTGGATGCATCGACGCTGGAAAACCCAGAAAAGAACAGCTGCGCTGTAATTCCAGTTACAGGTGTCGGGATTCAACGGCCCGCGTATCCGGTTTCCTTATAAGCAATGATATTTCAGATTACTTATTTAAAGCGCTTTCGACCAGCAAACTCATTAATTCCGAGGCCTTATGGAGTATCGGACCGCCCATTTGGTCATTGAACAGGACATTCATAGGGCCCTGACCAAAATACAACCCGTCGGATACCAGAAAAGAAATCCGGACATTTCCTTTGGCAGGCTGAGGCAGACGCTCTTTGTCCCAGGGACCAATTTTTGTAACCAGATCTCTCCCTTTCTCAAATAATTCAGCCATTGTGCTGCTAATAGCGCTGTCGTCTTTACTTTCCCAAACAATCATTCGTTCCGTGTAGTTGATATACCGGGCCGTGCCGTCCGCATATGCCGCCAGAGTATCCAACCCCTCATCCATGCCAACCTCGACGATGATTCCCAGCAATTCTTTATGGGCCGGCTTGACACCCAAACGGAACAATTCATTAAACGCTAAAACTTTGGCGCGTGACTCATTGCCGGGATCGCTAATCACCTTTTTAAGACTTTCAGCGTCTTTAATCCCAGCAAATAATTCTGTCCAGGGCGACGCCGCCACCGTCTGAAAATGCCGTTCGTACAACTTGAGGTCATCGCAAAAGAGCAAATTGTAAATCAAGTTCGTCTGTTCCGTCTGGTAAGGCTTAATAACACCCGTCATAAAAGTGATCTCCGTTTTTTAATTATTTAGTACTTTGCCGCCTTGAGCTCCGACATTACCTGTCTTGACTTTTCCGGCCCGCTTGAAATTGGCCAGAATGACTCCGGTTGTCGTCACCGGTTTTAGTTTCTCTGCAGAACTAAAGATAAGACGCCACCGATCAAACATACCTGATTCGCAATTTCAGTTTACTTCCGTCCCAGAAGGCTGCAACCACAACTTAAGTTATGAAATGACAAGAGCCCTTTGGCGTTCTTGTCAAAGATTTCCTTATGGTATCGCTTACGAGGCGAATTCTGCGACCACCTTATATGTTCGCCGTCATTATTAGAACAATCATCCGTAACTTGTTCGAATGGAAGCAATACTGTTTCGACCATAAACGAAAACGTAACATCGGCAAAGGGAATGGGGATCATCTCTGCCGCATCATTGATCGCCCCTGAAGTAGATCTGTATATTATAAGAGACCTAGTGCATTGCCCCTAAAACAGCCCTTGCGATCTCCAACTCTTCATTAGTGGGAATAACTAAGATCTTAACAGGGCTTTTCTCACTACTAATTTCCCGGACACCTTTGGCCATGGAATTATTTCTCTTCTCATCCAAAATAATCCCAAGAGGTTCCAAGCCGCCTAAAGCCAAACACCTGATTAAAGCAACATTCTCACCAATACCGGCAGTAAAAACAATTCCATGGCAACGTCCTAATACAGCCAAATAAGCACCCAACTGTTTCTTGATCCTATAAGTATAAACTTCAAGGGCTATCCTGGCCTGCTCATCATTTGATTCATACTTTTTAATAATTTCCCTAAAATCATTCTCCCCGCATAAACCTTTAAGCCCGCTTTCTTTATTCAACAAGTGGTCAATATCCTTTAAAGACAGATTAAAATACTCTGACAAATAGAATGGAATAGCTGGATCAATATCTCCGCATCGCGTTCCCATCACCAAACCTTCTAGTGGTGTCATCCCCATGGAGGTATCAACACAACGTCCATGCTCGATGGCAGACATACTGCACCCGTTCCCCAAATGGATCGTTATCAGATTAAGTTCACTAAGGGGTTTTCTGAGATATTGCGCCGCCTGCTCCGCCACAAACACATGAGACGTTCCATGGAAACCATAACGGCGGACTTTATGTTTTTTATACAACTCATAAGGCAACGCATAAAGGAATGCTTTCCGAGGAATGGTTTGGTGAAACGCGGTATCAAAAACAGCAATCTGACGAGCGTCAGGAAGAATAGTTCGCGCGACCTCAATACCAATCAAATTAGCCGGATTATGCAGGGGGGCCAAAGGAATTTGCTCTCGGATGGCTCTTATGACCAGATCATCAATTAAGACCGGAGATTTAAAAACCTCCCCGCCATGCACGACACGATGACCGACCGCCTCAATATCCTCCGCATTTTTGATGGGCCCCATGTATTCATCTCTGAGAAGTTCGGACACACGTTCGAACGCCGCGGTATGATCACGAAAGAATACCTCTTCCTTCTTTTCCAAAATTCTTGACGCATCCGGAAAATATTGATGGGTTAATAAACCCTGAGATTCACCGATCCGTTCAACCTTTCCCCTCGCCAGGACAGATTCGTTGGCCATATCAAACAATTCATACTTGATCGATGAGCTGCCCGTATTAATAACAAGTATCTTCATAACACGCGACCTATATTTTCTGCGCCTGGATAGCAGTAATGGCAACCGTCGTGAAAATATCCTCGACGGTACATCCTCGGCTTAGATCATTAACTGGTTTTTTTAACCCCTGAAGAACAGGACCTATGGCCACTATCCCCGCAGAACGCTGAACGGCCTTGTACGTATTATTACCGGTGTTCAGATCAGGAAATATAAACACCGTGGCACGCCCAGCCACTGGGCTCTTAGGCATTTTGGTTCTTGCCGTCGGCAAATCAACTGCCGTATCATACTGCATCGGGCCGTCGATCATAATATCCAATCCATTCTTAGCTGCGATCTCCTTAGCGAGTATGGTTGCCTCGCGCACCTTGTCGACATCCGCTCCCTTTCCGGAATCACCCGATGAATATGAAAGCATAGCCACCCGCGGTTGAATGCCAAAGGCCTGAGCTGTGCGCGCTGAACTGATGGCGATCTCCGCCAGCTGCAACGCATTCGGGTCCGGATTGACCGCGCAATCCCCATAGACGAGAACATGGTCATGGAAACACATAAAGAATACACTTGAAACCACTGAACATCCTGGTACCGTCTTAATAATCTCTAAAGCAGGACGAACTGTATTAGCCGTACTATGAATAGCACCGGAGACCATACCATCAGCCATTCCTTGATAAACCATCATCGTTGCGAAATAACTGGTGTCCGTTAAAGCATCCAAAGCTTTTTCTTTTGTTATTCCCTTAGCCTTCTTCAATTCAAAATACATTTCCGCAAATTCATTATACAGAGGAGAAGCTAAAGGATTAGGGTCAATGATACGGGCCTTCTTAATATCAAGACCCATCCTGTTGGCTTTATCATGAATGATTTGTTCATTTCCAAGCAAGGTTAGATCGACAACTTCTCGCTCCAAGAGTTGTTCGGCAGCGGTCAAAATTCGCTCCTCCTCCCCCTCGGCAAGAACGATATGCTTCTTCTGTGCACGCGCCCTCTGGATCAATTCATATTCAAACTTTTTAGGCGTTATGATATCCGTTTGAACCGAAACGATCTTTTCTCTTAACTGATCAATAGGCACATTCTTCTCAAACAATGACAACACATGGTTGATCTTCTTTGCATCAGCAGGATCAATATTAGCCCGGATGGCATTGACTGCAGCCGCTATGGCAAAGGTATCTTCTTTTACACTTAAGACAGGAACCATTTCCGGAAAACCCTTGATCAAATCCCACACTGAATCTTCCGGTTCCAGGCCGCCTGTCAATAGTATGCCTGCAATATTCTCGTAGTTACGCGATGCCACCGACGCACAGCAGGCAACGATCACATCCGCCCTGTCGCCTGGAGTAATGATCAAGGAACGATTCTTGACCCTTAACAAAAAGTTGCGAAGCTGCATGGCCGCTACTGTGAAATGGCTCACATGACGGTTCAATGACTCTTGCCCCAATAAGACCTTGGCATGCAGAAGGTCCGCCACCTGCTGGACCGTCGGCCATCCTAAATAAGGCTCTTCTGGGATAGTGCAAATGATCTGTCCATGCGCCAAAGGACTATTCTTAAGTTGACGGATTATCTCCTCACTGTCCTTTGGATCAATACGATTAATGATCGTCCCTATAGTTTCGCAACCCTTAGCATTGAGGGATTCCATCGCAACTTTCGTGGAAGAAACAACCTGTTCAACATTCTTCTGAGAAGCATTAGATACAAGAAGGACAGGGCATCCAAGGTTCTTGCTGATCTCTGCATTGATGTCAAATTCATATGCGGCTGTTGATGTGCTGTAATCTGTCCCTTCCAAAAGGATGAAATCATACAGATCTTTCATTTGGTTATATTTCTCGATCACTTGTTCAACAACAAAGTCCCCATCACCCCGCGCAACCAGCTCTTGCACTTGTTGAAAAGTAAAACAGGTCATCTCTTCATACGGGGCTGTCAGCTTGAACTGTGTTGCCATCAGTTCGATATCTTTATCCTTCTCGCCCGCCTGCGCCTGGTTAATGATCGGACGGAAGAAACCTACTTTGGAAATATTACGGCAGAGCATTTCCATCACACCCAATGCTACAATCGATTTTCCGCTGGAACTTTCCGTTGCTGTAATATAAAGATTTTTTGACATAAATTTTACTTTCTTTATTTTGATAAGTCTTAAAAATGACGTCCCTTACAAATGGGAAATGATTTGATCGGAAACATTATAGAATCAAAATAATAAAATTGGATGTAAATTACTGACTGCTCTTATGCTTAGGCGGCTAACATTTCTAACAGAAAGAAAGGTCTAACTTGATAATACCTCCCGGCATAAACCCACCGCCACCTAGATCTAACGGAGGAAAATTTATAGGTATATTACCAATATTGGTTGGTCATTGAAGCTTTATATGAGCCGGTAAATAAAAATTTGTTCTTGTTTCACGACTTATGAAGGAATTACCTTTCTCCCAACCTAGAAAACCCGCTAAACCATATGGGTCGACATAATTATTTGGCGAGTTAAAGACAAACTGCTGAAAGTTCATACTATCGTTACAACCTAACGGATCACGCTGGAGAAAATGCCCTATCGCTGGTGAAGACTGACGGGCGGTTTATTCAGGGCTGGCTTTAAGAATGAGCAAAAACAATGGGTCTACGGGCAAGTTTCTGGAATATTCTACGTAGTATTCTCTGCACAAAAAACCGAAAAGCTCTCCAAGAATTAACACAATTGCGTCTTTATATATCCTTGAGAATATAATTCGTACTTCGTCCGCCGGCGTTTTCCTTGTTTAATATCTGCTTATGCATCAGCTCAAGGATATCGCGCAGGGCTGTGTCCTGGGAACATTTGGTCATTTTGGCCCACTTTGATGTTGTCAGTTTGCCTTCAAAGCCATCAAACAACTTATTGATCATCAGCTTCTGCCGTTGATTTAAAGAACCTTCGGGATGCGTTTCCCAGAAATGCGCTTTCTTAAAAACACCGGACAACGTTTTTTCCGTCGTATCCAAAGCCTTGTTCAGACAGGACAAAAACCATACCATCCAACCCGTGATATCCATCTCATCGCTTTTTTGCGTTTTCTCCAGCACGCTATAATAGGAATTCCTGTCCTGACGGATCTGAACGGACATGCTGTAAAAACGCTGCGCGCTGCCATCGGCCCTCGCCAGCTGCATATCGGTCATGGCCCGCGCTATGCGGCCGTTGCCGTCCTCAAAAGGATGGATCGTCACAAACCAAATATGGGCCAGAGCCGCCTTGAGCACGGGGTCGATCGATCGTTCCTGGTTAAACCATGCCAGGTAATGTTTCATTTCGGCATTTAATCGTACGGCCTTAGGCGCCTCAAAATGCACCCGCTGGCGGCCCGATGGACCGGAAACCACCTGCATGGGCCCATGCTGGTCATCCCTAAAACCGCCGACAATTATTTTTTGCATACCGCTATGCCCGGTTGGAAAAAGACTGGCCTGCCAGCCGAACAAACGGCCCTTGGTCAGCGGTTTGTTATACTGCTGGGTCGCGTCAAGCATCATCTCAACGACACCGTCCACATTACGGTCAGACGCGATGAGCCCGGCAATATCCATTCCTAATCGTCGAGCGATCGATGACCGAACCTGGGCCGGATCAAGGAT
>JAGNTT010000129.1 GCA_017987425.1 Candidatus Omnitrophota bacterium | reverse complement strand
TGACCCCGAAAGTCAGCATTTATAAAGAACTGATCGAAAAACAAAATATTGCGGTAGCCATTTTTCTGGGGGCCATAGCGTTGGGTTTTGCCACCATCATCGCATCCGCCATCCATGGCTAGTCCAAAGAGGTCCGATTTTGGAGATTCTTTTATTAGTATCCGTTTTTGTTATTGCGACATGCGGGCTCATTTATGAGCTGATTGCCGGAACCCTCGCCAGTTATCTTCTCGGCGACTCCATCACTCAATTCTCCACGATTATCGGCTGCTACCTTTTTGCCATGGGTATCGGTTCATGGCTTTCCCGTCACGTGAACAAAAATCTTCTCGGTTTCTTCATCAGAGTGGAGATTCTCGTCGGGGTTGTGGGCGGGTGTTCTGCGGCCCTGCTGTTCGTTCTCTTCGAGCATGTGTATTCGTTCCATTTATTGCTCTATCTGGTCGTTACCGTCATCGGCATTCTGGTCGGCGTCGAAATACCGATTTTACTGCGCATACTCGAAGGCCGGTTCGAGTTTAAAGAACTCGTATCGAAGGTTTTTACATTCGACTATGTGGGCGCTCTTTTTGCGTCTATTCTTTTCCCGCTGATTTTAGTCCCGCATCTCGGCCTCATTAAGACAGGATTCCTCTTCGGCATGCTCAATACGCTTGTCGCTCTCTGGGCGCTCTACGCCATTAAGGAGAAAATACCCGCATTACTGTTGCATCGGTTGACGGCAATTACCGTTTTGATCGCGCTGACCTTTGGATTTATTTATTCGGATACGATCACAAGTTTTTCCGAGAACAAGACATATCAGGGGAGCATCATCTACTCCCGCTCCTCGCCGTATCAACGGATCGTCGTTACTAAACAATCGAATGATCTGCGTCTTTTCCTCAACGCCAACTTGCAGTTCAGTTCGCTGGATGAGTACCGTTATCATGAAGCCCTCGTGCACCCGGCTTTAAGCTCGTTACCCGATCCGCGCCGTGTTCTGGTCATCGGCGGTGGCGACGGCCTGGCCTTGCGCGAGGTGCTGAAATATCAGGCCGTCGAAGCGGTGACCCTGGTTGATCTTGATCCGGCCATGACAAAGCTCTTTTCATCGAACGAACTCCTGACCGATCTCAACAAGAAGTCCCTGCTGTCACCGAAATTAAAAATCATCAACCAGGACGCGTTCCTCTGGTTGAAAAACATGAACGACTCGGAAGACAAACCAAAGTTCGACGCGATCATCATCGACGTTCCCGATCCGGCCAACTATTCCGTCGGTAAATTATATTCCTTAAGTTTCTTCAGGATGCTCCGTCAGGTCATGACGGATGAAACCATCGTCTCTATACAAAGCACCTCGCCGCTGGTGGCCAGAAAATCCTTCTGGTGCGTCAATAACACATTGGAGGCGGCGGGTTTTTTAACGGCCCCGTATCATGCGTATGTTCCTTCATTCGGTGAGTGGGGCTTTGTGATCGCTTCATTCAAGCCTTACGAGGTCCCGCAGAATTATCCCGAAGGCTTGCGGTTCATCAGTTATGAGACGGTTAAGGATATGTTTTACTTTCCCTCCGACATGAGAAAAGTCCGTACCAAAATTCAGAAGCTTGATGACCAGGCGCTCGTCCGTTATTTCGACCAGGAATGGGGAGAGTATCTGATTTATTAATATGAACGTTTCACGTCGCAAATTCATTTTAGGATCCATTACGGCCATCGGTGCTTTGGCGCTGGGGAGATATACCGATTTTCTTTCGACCCTCAGCAGGTTGCCATCTCGTCGGATACCCGGTGAACTGTTGGGGGCGTCGTCTTCCCTGGGACACAAGCTGCGTTCCGGCGGTTTTCCTGCGCCGGCCAGTACCGTCGAGAAGGAAGTTGTGATCGTGGGCGGAGGGATCGCCGGTCTGGCCGCGGGATACCGGCTGGCAAAATCAGGAGTCCAGAATTTTGCCTTGCTTGATCTGGAGAAAGAAACCGGCGGCAATTCCATAAGCGGAAAGAATTCTGTGACCGCTTATCCGTGGGGTGCGCACTACGTTCCCGTCCTGACGGAAGAAGCCACGGCAGTCCAGCGTCTCTTTGAAGAGCTTGGGATCATTACAGGCTATGACCTGAAAGGTTTGCCGATCTATAACGAGTTTTATATTTGCGCCGATCCGCATGAACGGCTCTATATGTACGGACGTTGGCAGGAAGGAATAGTCCCGATCCTCGGCGTGACGGAAGAAGAAAAGACGCAGTATAAAAATTTCTTTGCGAAGATGGAGAACTATAAAGAATTAAAAGGGAGCGACGGCAAAAGAGCGTTTGCCATTCCCGTCGACAAAAGTTCACAGGACCGGGAATTTCTTTCGCTGGATTCCCTGACCATGGAAGAGTGGATGAACGGGCGGGGATTCGATTCCCCGAATCTCAGATGGTATGTCGACTATTGCTGCCGGGATGACTACGGGATGTCTTTGCAAGAAACTTCGGCGTGGGCCGGAATTCACTATTTCGCGTCAAGAAACGGCAAGGCCGCCAATACAGAGCCGCAAAATGTGATGACATGGCCGGAAGGAAACGGCTGGCTGGTCCATAAACTTACCGAGCCGATACGAACAAACGTTGTCACGAATGCTTTGTCTTACGGCATCACCGATCACGGTCATTCGGTCACCGTCGATTATTGGGACAGTGATCAAAATCAATCAGTCCAGATCAGGGCTAAGGCGGCGATTGTCGCCACGCCCCGCTTTGTCGCGTCCCGCATCGTCAAATCACCGGTTGATTTGTCTGCCGATGAATTTTCTTATGCGCCGTGGGCGGTGGCCAATATCACATTAAGTAAATTGCCCGAAGGTAAAGGAGCTCCGCTTTCCTGGGACAATATGATTTATAAGAGTAAACTCCTCGGGTATGTGGTTGCCACCCACCAGATCCCGCAGATGAACCCGGTGCATACGGTGGTGACGTACTATTGGCCGCTGTCCCATTTAAGTCCGGCCGAGGCAAGGCAGGAAGCTTTGGGCAGAAGTTATGATGACTGGCAAAAAATATTTTTGAAAGAGCTGGTGGCCGTTCATCCGGAAGTGGAAGGCCATGTTGAACGGATCGATGTATGGGTATGGGGGCATGCCATGATAAGGCCGGCGAAAGGTTTTATCTGGGGCGAGGCCCGCAAACGTGCCTTGAAGCAGCGGCCTCCCATATTCACAGCCCACTCCGACATGAGCGGTATCTCCATATTTGAGGAAGCCTATACGTACGGCGTAAGAGCGGCGGAGAATGCGATGACTTTTATGAATATTCCTTACACGAGTCACCTATGAAGACTAAAGCACAGCCCTGGATATTTTCAGCGTCATTTGATATCGGTCTGATCCTGGCGCCGGCGATCATCATCACCGCGCTGGTCATTATTTTTCATGATCGGCTCGCGTCGTTATCGGAAATTCCTCCGTGGCTCTGGCTGCTGCTCATTGTCGGCGTTGATGTGAGCCATGTGTACAGCAGTATATTCCGCACTTATCTGGACCGGGAGGAACTTGCGAAGCGGCAGGCGTTATATATTCTCACTCCTTTGCTTTGCTGGACCGCCGGATGTCTTTTGTACAGCATGGGGAGTCTTGTTTTCTGGCGGGTGCTGGCTTATCTCGCGGTATTTCATTTTATCCGGCAGCAATACGGCTTCATGATGCTTTATTCCCGTCAGGAAAAGAATGTTCCCAACGCCTACCGCGTGATCAACCAAATGGCCATTTACTCCGCCACGTTATATCCGCTCATTTATTGGCATTGTCATGCCAGACAATTTGAGTGGTTCATCCAGGGGGATTTTATATCCGTCGATGCTCCTCTGATCAGCGCCTTCGCCGCTGTTGTTTATGCCGCTGTATTGACCGCTTACGTCATCAAAGAAATCGCGCTCTGGAAAGAAACGCGCATAATCAATATTCCCCGCAATCTTTTGTTATTCGGCACCGCCTTTTCATGGTTCGTCGGCATTGTTGCTTTTAACAACGATCTGGCCTTCACGGCCACAAATGTCATTGCGCACGGGGTTCCTTATCTTGCGCTCATATGGATCTATGGTTACAACCAGGCCGCGCTGGATGGCCGGCGCACATCTTATCTGTCGCCGTGGATAAGCAAGTTGTTCAGATGGAGAATGGTGCCTTTGTATATCGCCGTACTGTTTGTGCTGGCATTTCTGGAAGAAGGTTTCTGGAACGGATTTGTCTGGAGGGAGCATCGATCGATGTTCGGATTTTTCGACTCGCTCCCCGCCGTCAAAAGCGATCAAACATTGAAATGGCTTGTCCCGCTGTTGGCATTGCCCCAGATGACCCACTACATGCTCGACGCGTTTATTTGGCAGATGAAACCCGGCGATAACAGGTGGAAGCAGATTCTGTTTCATCACACGCGAGGTCAAACATGAGCAGCTTCATCGCGCCGGGAAAGCATTTACTCATTGATTTCTGGGGGGCCAGGCATCTTCAGGATAAGACACGCATCCGAAAAGCGTTAAAGAAGGCGGCGGAGGCGTGCGGAGCCACTGTTTTAAAAGTCGTCTTGCATTCGTTCGGAAAGGAAGCGGGAATCACCGGAGTAGCCGTATTGGCTGAATCCCATATCAGCATTCACACCTGGCCGGAAATTGATTATGCCGCGCTGGATGTCTTTATGTGCGGCAGCTGTGATCCGCATAAATCCGTGGTTGTTTTACGCGAATGCTTCCAGCCGCAGAAAATAAAAGTAACGGAGCATCACCGCGGGAAAAGAAAGAAGAGCGCGGGGACATCGCGATAACTTTTTGACGCTGACGTGATTATAGAACTGTGTTATACTTCCGCATCTCCGACATGACGGGCAAAGTCGTGTTAATTTTTATAAACAGGAGGTGCCACATGGGTAAGTACAGCGAGTTTAACGACGAAGAGTTTTTTCAAACCAAAGAGTAAAAGAAGAAGAGGTTATCCTTCAGAGACGCATGTTAAACAAGGGGATAGAGTTGTTCACGGATCCAAGGAACTCTTCGAGAAGTTAGGAAGAAACGACCTTTGTCCCTGCGGATCGCGGAGGTTGTTTTAAGCGGTGCTGCATGAAGACAAATAAGTACGATGGAGTAATGAAAGATCATTACTTTAGAGAATAAGAACGTGAAGCGGCGGGTCTTGAATATAGATCCGCCGCCTTTTTATTTAGTGAACAAAACATGAAGCTGAAAATACTATTCGTTTGCGGGATGAACAAGAAAAGAAGTTTAACGGCGCAGATGATTTATAAAAATGATCCAAGGGTTGAAGTTCGATCGGCTGGTGTAAGCCCTTCCAGTAAAACAAAAATAACGCAAGCGCATATTGAATGGGCGGATTTAATCTTGGTTATGGAGAATAAATACAAGGAAAGAATCATCGAAGTCTTCAAAAGAGTAAAGCATTTCCCGAAAATTGAGTCGCTAGAGATACCTGATGAATATGAGTATATGGACGATGAATTGGTTCAAGTTCTAAAAGCTTCTTGCGAGTCTTATATTTCAAGAAATCCTTCCTGATAAAATATTTTTCATCTTTAACCAACTAATTTTGAATAGCTTCCCACATGTTTGGACAAAAGCGATAAATAATGACTTGACATAGTGTATATCATACACCATACTTAGTGTATGAGTGACACTAATGAGAGGATGGACCGATGACATATACCTATAAATATCCGAAAGCAAGCTTA
>JAGNTT010000128.1 GCA_017987425.1 Candidatus Omnitrophota bacterium | reverse complement strand
GTATAGATATGGTGTGGGTCTCTTGGGGATACTGATAGCATGGAGACTGGGGGCATTGCTCTCGGGTACCAAAGTCGGCGATTTATTGACCTTGGTCGGAGTTTATTCATTGGATATTTATCTCGTTCAGCGATATCTCGTGGAAGGTATCTATCCGCGGATTGTGGCAGGTACGCAGTTGAAATTTGATTTTGCGGCGCCTTTGTTTTTTTGCATCTGGGTGCCTGCGGTTGTCTGCTTTTTTATTTATCTCTGTATGATGGTCTCGAAACTACTGATCAGGCGATATAACGTGCTTAACCGGTTATTGCTGGGAGTAAAGGCGTGAAAGTTTTATGAATAATGACCAGAATTCCGATCCGGGTCTGTCGTCCGCATGTCTTGTGGAAGCGGATTCCCGTAAAAGGCTTGAAGATGTCCGGAGTCATTACGACCGACTGGCCGAGGTCCGCGACCGTTACCGCTCGAAAAATAAATATTATTATTCTCTCCTTGAGAAACAGTACCGTTATTTCATCCCGGATGGTAAGAAAATTCTTGAGGTCGGATGCTCAACGGGAGAGCTGCTTAACGCGCTGAAGCCTTCACTTGGTGTCGGCATCGATCTGAGCGAAAAAAGCATAGCGGTCGCCCGCGCCAAGTTTCCGTCGCTACGTTTTCAGCGGGGGGAAATCTCCGCGATCGCCACACAAGATAAATTCGACTATATCATCCTCTCCGGCTTACTGGGCGAGCTTGAAGACATACAGGTATTTCTCAAGGATCTGCGAAGATTCTGCCACGACGACACGCGAGTCGTCATCGAATATTACAGTTATTTCTGGCAAAACATCCTCAAGCTCGGGGAGAAAATCGGCGCCAAAATTCCTCAAAAGATCCAGAACTGGATCACCGACGGCGACATGTCCAATTTCTTGACGCTGGCCGGTTTTGAGTCAATCAAAATGGAACGGTGTATTCTTTTCCCTAGGAATATCTGGGGTCTGAGTTATGTATTAAACAGGTATATCGCCAGGCTTCCCGTCATCAATGCGTTTACGCTTAATCATTTCGTCATCGCTCGTCCTGTATTTGAACATAAACAAGAATATTCGGTGAGTATTATCGTGCCCTGTCGCAATGAGAAAGGGAACGTCGAGGCGGCCATCACCCGTACGCCGGCATTCGGATCATCACAGGAAATTATATTTGTCGAGGGTGGATCCCAGGACGGGACGTATGAGGAAATCGAGCGTGTCATCAAGGCTTATCCGCATAAAGACATCAAGCTGTTCAAGCAGACCGGCCGGGGAAAGGGCGATGCGGTCCGTGTTGGATTCGCGCATGCCCAAAAAGATATTTTGATGATTCTTGACGCTGACTTGACCGTATCCCCGGAGGACTTGCCTAAATTTTATGAGGCGATCAGGGAAAACAGGGGGGAATTCATCAACGGCTGCCGGCTTATTTATCCGATGGAAGACGAGGCGATGCGTTTTCTAAATTTTTTGGGGAATAAGTTTTTCAGTCTGTTTTTTACATGGCTGCTGGGGCAGCGTTTCAAGGATACTCTGTGCGGTACCAAAGTGATGTTCAGCCGGCATTATGAAGAGCTCGTTGCCAACCGGAGTTATTTCGGGGATTTCGACCCGTTCGGGGATTTCGATCTGATTTTTGGCGCAATCAAACTGAATCTTAAAATCGTCGAACTGCCGATCCGTTATAAAAGCCGGCGTTACGGATCGACGCAGATCCAGCGTTTCCGCCACGGCTGGCTGCTGCTTCAAATGTGTTTTTTTGCCATGCGCAAAATTAAATTCATCTAGAGCCCAATGATCAAGTTCATCAAAATTACCTCCGCAGTTTTACTTGTCATTCTTTTTTCGATCCAATTTACTAAACTTAAAATACCTTACGAAAAGGCGCGCCTCAGAGCGCTGAGTGAAGTTCCGCATGATTCATTCGATGATGTCGTGGCCGCAGCGCAGGGGAGAAAGCCGCTGACGCCCCAAAGGATGGATGCCTATGTTCGTTACGCTCGATTAATTACCCGTCTCGATCCCGATCGGGCGGATGCATTCGGACTGATGGGATTTTGTTTCTTTCAACAAGGGGATTATAAGCAGGCGATCACCTTTTATTCCAAGGCCGCATTCATTGAGCCAGGTTTTTTCGGGTTCCACTATAATCTCGCTTATATTCATTTCAAACAGGGCAATTTTCCGCAGGCCCTGGAAGAAGTTCAAAAAGCCATTTTGTGTGATCCCAAGGCATCTCTATACTATATTCTCACGTCGAGTCCGGTTTACGCGCTGATGCTTGTTACAAAAATCAATGCATACGGAATCAGGGCGGAACAACAGATTAAGAATGGATATGAAAAAGCTTATTTGCTGATGGCGGCTGTTGAGTACCGTCTGATTTCCGGTTTGCCGTTTCCCGGAGAGGAACAATTGTCGCTGGAAGGTTATTGATGGGATTTAAGAAGATTTATTGTCTGGTTTTATCACTCGCCTTATGGGTAGGATGCTTTACTGCGGGCTTGGAATTGTCTCACCGCCGTCCGTTATGGAATGACGAACTTTATACGCATGTGAATGTCATCGCCAAGGCTTCGTATTCCGAGATCCTGGCAGGCCGTATCTTTGAGGGAAACAATTCGCCTCTTTTTTATCTGACCCAGAAGGCTGTCTGCGACATCCTCGGATACAAGCTCAACCGCACATGGGACGGTAAATGGTTGATGTATGACGATTATGCCCAGGTTATTTTAAGGTTGGCGCCGAATGTGTTTATGTCAACGGCGATCACGCTCCTTTTTTTTCTGATCGCATATTCGTATTCATTGGCGTTGGGTATTTTGGCTCTGGCTGTCATGCTGGCGCTCCCGGCCACATGGTTTTACTGGGCTGAAGGAAGGCCGTATGAATTGTGGCTTTTATTGACCGTCATCCAGGTGATATTCTTTTTGAAGACTATTGACGGGTATGATCGTAAGAGTTGGGCATGGATCGGGCTGACGGTCACGCATATCCTTTTGAGTTTTACGCTTGTGCTCGGGGCCGTTCAGGCTGTTCAGGCTTCGTTGACCCTGTGGCTGTTCCATAAGCGCCGCCTGCCGCGTTATTTCGGGCTTGCCGTTGTGCCCGTGGCTATTGCTTACTTTTATTATGAGCGTTCGCCGAAATTCAAATTCTGGTTTGATGAAGGGCCGGTGCAGTTGATTCTACATAACGTGCCTCTGGAGTACTGGATCCTGCTGGTCATTTTTGCCGCGTTATTGTTGTTTTTTAAAATCTCACCCAAAATGAAGAATATTTCTGAAGATAGGGATGCCTGTTATTTTATTTTTGCCATCGCAATGTCGATGGTGGCCGCGGCACTCCTCATGCACTTAAAGTGGAAGGCTATCCCTCAAGGCGAAGGAGGATTTGCCGTCAGTTACAGATATTTTCTATTTTTGGTCCCTTTATCGGCGATTGCGGTGACGCTCGCGGTCAAGAATTTGTGGCAATGGTTTAAGAACGATCCTTTGATGCGTCTGAATATCGGCATTCTGGTCGGCGGCCTGCTTTTATTAAGGGCCGCTAAAACATATATTTTGATTTTGCAATCCGCAACATTCTTACATATCATCCGTTAACCCGGATTTCTTCCGGCACAATTACGTTACTTTTATTTGAAAAATCCGGGATTAACGGCAGGCTTGACGCTCACGCGGTCGGACGGTAATATAAGCACCGTTTTTAAATTTTAAGGAGGAGAATATGGCTTTATTAGAATCAGTAAAGGTTCCACTCGGGACCAAAATTCCGGATTTCGAACTCAAAGATCCGACGGGAAAGTCCTATAAAAGCTCCGAGCTGTTCGGTGAGCGCGGACTTCTTGTTGTGTTTACATGCAATCATTGCCCGTATGCTTTGGCCGTCTGGCCGCGCGTGGTGCGTCTGGCTAATTATGCCAAAGGAATGAGAGTTGGTACTGTCGCGATCAATCCCAACATTAATCCCGATTTTCCGGACGATTCGCCGCCGAAGATGATCGAGAAAATCAAGGAATTAAAGATCGAATTTCCTTATTTGGTGGATGAAGGGCAGGACATCGCCCGCGCTTTCCGTGCCCAGTGCACGCCGGACATTTATCTCTACAATAAAAATAAAGAATTGGTTTATCACGGCCGCATCGATGACAACTGGAAAGACGAAGATGCCGTCACCCGCGAAGAATTAAAGGAAGCGCTGAATAACATGGCCGCCGGCGTCGCAATTGAACCCAAGCAAAGACCGTCGATGGGCTGTTCCATCAAATGGCGTACGTAAAATCAAACCTTAATGCGCAACGATTACATTGTTATTGGTATGATCCTGCTCGCCGCCTTCACGTACAATCAGTGGAGGGGGCAGCAGGAAAAGTTTTATCCCGGTGCTGTCGTGTCTTCCGTGCCCGTCCAGAAATCGGTTTTTAATCCCAAACCCTTTCCATTTAAAAAGTACACCATCCATCCTTTTGCCGAATTTGAGATCAAGGCGCTTGTGCTCAGCTCTCAGCGTTATTTCTGGGAACGCGGAGCGGAGCTTGTCCCGGTCGATCTTGCGCTGGGATGGGGTCCGATGTCCGACGGTGATGTGCTCAAAGACCTCTCGATTTCCCAAGGTAACAGATGGTATATGTATCACTACCAGAAGCCTCCGATTCCAATATCGGAGA
The DNA here is from genome assembly GCA_017987425.1 of Candidatus Omnitrophota bacterium. Classification (GTDB taxonomy): domain Bacteria; phylum Omnitrophota; class Gorgyraeia; order Zapsychrales; family Fredricksoniimonadaceae; genus JAGNTT01. The sequence goes on along the minus strand of JAGNTT010000128.1, from coordinate 1,033 downwards.
TCGTTTCCCACAGTGCCAATATGCATCTGATCCCTTCAACGGATGAGGTTGCCAAGGAGATCGGCCGCGCCCACAAAGGCAGTGTCGTCGAGTTCAAGGGATATCTGGTCAATGTGAAGGCGGAAGACGGCTTTTATTGGAACTCATCGCAAACCCGTACGGACAGCGGCGGAGGGTCCTGCGAACTGGTTTGGGTGGAAGAGTTTAAGATTTTGGATATATAAAGCGTTTTCTCAAAGATACAGCTCGATGGCAAAGATCGGGCTTGTTTTTTGATTATATGATGATACACTGTCTCATAAGGAGCGCGATATGCGGGCGGTTACGGAAGAACGTTTAAAATTCGAGCAGTATCTCAAGGACGCGGGTCTAAACCTCAGCAAAGGCCGGCAGGCAGTCTTTTCAGAGGTCATGCGAACCCATGGTCATTTCACGGCAGAGGAGCTCGCCAGGACCTGTTCCGGTCATAAACCCAGTGTTTCGCGGGCAACGGTTTACCGGGCCATTCGCGAGCTTCTGGAAGCTGGCGTCATCCGCGAGACAGCCTTCGGCGACAAACACCATCATTATGAGCATGTGTATGACGAAAAACCTCACCATCACGCCCAATGCGTGCGTTGTCACACGTTCACTGAGTTCCCCGATCTTCACGAGGACGATATATACAAACCGATATTAGAGAAGCAGGGTTTCAAAGTTCTGGGGCATGAGATGCATTTTTACGGCATCTGCAGCTCCTGTCAGAACAAGTCTAAATAAATTTTTTAGTTTTAAAATGAGATACTATATCATTTGAGAATACGAAGGGGAGTTATGAAAAAAGCAATCATAGGATTTGTGTTAGGCATCTGTCTGGCGGGAGTGAACATTTTTCCGGCAGAGGCGGCATCGAAAATTAAAGTTGTATCTACCATCGGTCAGATCACAAACATGGTTGAAGAGATCGGCAAGGACCGTGTGGAAGTCCAGGGTCTGATGGGGGCGGGGGTAGACCCGCACTTATACCGTGCCAGCGAAAGCGATGTTATGCGGC
>JAGNTT010000018.1 GCA_017987425.1 Candidatus Omnitrophota bacterium | reverse complement strand
ACCAATGGCGATATGCGCACAGTCCGCAGGGAATTTCATCGTCGTCAGTTCATCCGAAGAACCCAGCACAGGAACACCGGAGATCGTTTTGTTCTGGAGCGATGGCGTGTTATCCAGGAACCCGACTAGCTCATAGCCTCCGATCTCCTTTAATGTATCGACAACAACACCGGCATGGCCGTCCATCCTGGCGCCAATGATAATGATCGTTTTTTTATGGTTTATCTTTTGGGCTGTATTCTTCATTTTTTCTTACCTTCTTGAATAATGTCCGACCAAGCAAGGATCTCCTCCGGCTGCAACGCGCGGCTTGCTTTGGTATTGATGATATCATCCCAGTATTTGGGCTTGATCCCGATCCCCGGGCGTTTGATGGTCAAATTCTTCTCGCTGAACTTCTCGCCGGCCTTGACCGGACGGCTGACAATGATGCTGCGGCGATGAACCTTGCGCTGCCCCAATTCTTTGGGTCCGAATTGGCGCACGGAAGAACCCAGGGCTGATTCGATCTCCCGTATCCCCTTGACCATGGCGGTCATCTCCTGCGGTTCAATGGAGGCGGCATGGTCCGGGCCGAATTGTTTGGAATCCATGGTGAAATGTTTTTCCAGAACGACCGCGCCAAGCGCGCGGGCGGCGATCGTCACATTGATGCCCAGCGTATGATCGGAATATCCGACGGGATATCCGAAGGCCTTTTTTAAGGTTTCCATATACCGCAAATGCGTTGTTTCGATCTCAGCCGGATACCACGACACACAGTGCAGCAACACGATCTTTGTATTCCCCGTTTTGGTGATCGCGTCCAGAGCCTCTTCGATCTCGCCCAATGTAGCCATGCCGGTCGACAGGATGATCGGAAGTTTGGAGGCCGCCTGATGACGCAGGAACGGAAGGTTGGTCAGATCGCCTGAAGCGACCTTGACGACATCCGGTTTAAACTGCATGAGAAAATCAAATGACTGGGCATCAAACGCGGTCGACAAGAATTTGATCTTCTTTTTATCACAGTACGCTTTTAAAATGCGATGACCTTCTTCGGTTAATTCCAAACGCTTGAGAAGATCACGAAAGGATTCGCCCTTATGGCTTCCGGCATCAATGTAGGTGCTGGTCAGCGCGTTGGGCGTGACCAGCTTCTCGGCCTTGAACGACTGGAATTTCACATAATCGGCACCGGCAGAAACGGCCGCGTCCACCATTTTTTTGGCGGTCTCAATATTCCCGTCATGGTTTATGCCGGCTTCCGCAATAAAAATGGCGCGCGGATCAGGCCCTTTAAGCGCTTCGTAATCCATACTATACTCCCTTTAATAATGGTTCCAGCACATCTGCTAACCGCCTTAACCCTTTTCCGTCGACAAATTGCGGTGATTTATCAAATTGGACCTGATGCCCAACTTTATCCTCAAGGAACTTTTCCAATCTGCCCTGAATCATATCCGGTCCCAATCCCGGCCCAAATCCAAGATTATAGTTCAATCCTAACCGCTCGAATGAATCGGCTATTTCCATTTGACGCTGTAACTGGCACAAAGTAGCCCCGGGCACGCGGGAGGCGATCCGTTCGAACAAGGTGTTCCCGCCGGCGGTAACGGCCAGGTCGACCTGTTCCCAAAACGGCACCAGATTCGGCGCATCCACATATAGGTCATATTTTTTAGGATAGCCGGTCAAAAAGTCTTTTAAGCGCTCCACATATCCGCTCGCGCTTGAGATGACAAGGACCAAAGCCATGTCCCGTTCTATTCCTTTTATTGATCCAAGCAGTTTGAAAAGCAGATCATGGTGATCGCTCGCCCCAAGCGAGATCAATAATTTCTCGGCCTTGTGATACGCCAGCTCCCGTTTGTTCTGCGCGTAGGCATCATCCATCAAAAAATACTTTGGACCAAGCAGGTACCGTCCTTTTTGACCGTCATAATTCAAACCGGTCTGTGCCGGATTTCCATTCACAATAATATCCGCGTCGATAGTGCGCCGGGAACTATCATCCGTAACGGCAACAATTGGCGCCGAAAACTGACGGCACACGCGCATATAAGAAGGGTCCGTATCGTTTTCGAGGACATCCAGGATCAAAAGCCTAGGCTTCTCTTTTTGAGCGAAGGCCTCCAGGAATCCCATTTCATCGTTCACAGATGGAGCATCGAACAGAACAAGGTCAAACCCCTTTTTCCTGGCAAACATTTCAGCCAAAGGGTCGCGGCGCATGATGATCTTCACGTCCGTGGCAAAGCGCGAACGCAACATTTCCGCGATCAGATGGGCCCGGCTCAAATGCCCCATTCCGATCGCTTTACTTCCATCAGCGCGGATAAAAACAGACCTTGTACGATTCATCGAACCACCTCCCTCACCCCGGGGGTGAGGATGGTCTTCATATTATCGAGCGCGTATATCTTATCGGCAAAATTGACTGACGCCATACGGTGCGTGACGATGATGATCGTAAAATCGTTCTTCAATCCTTTGATCGTTTCCATGATGGCCTTTTCAGAATCAGCATCCAGATTGCTGGTGGCCTCATCCAGGATGAGTATTTCGGGCTCCATCAAAAGCGCGCGCGCCAAAGCCACACGCTGGCGCTGGCCTCCGGAAAGTTTGACACCGTTCTCGCCGATCTGCGCCTTGAGTCCCTGCGGCAGCCCGGCGATCACATTGTCGAGCCCGACCTTTTTTAACACCGCCTCAAGTTCCTGCGGCCGGTAGCCTTCTACGCGGATCGACAGATTCTCTTCGATCGTGCCGTCAACAAGCGTCGTTTCCTGACTCACGTAGGCGACCTTCTTGCGGAAGGTGTCTTTATCCAGATCTTCATGGCTAATATTCCCGTAGTGGATCTTTCCGGACGTCGGCTTTAAAAGCCCCAGCAGCAGATCCAGCAGCGTTGATTTTCCGGAACCGGATGAACCGACAAAGACAGTCGTCTGTTTAGGGACGATCTCGAATCCGGCGTCCTCAAAGATCGTTTTGCCGTTGGGATAGACAAAAGACACCTGATCGAACCGAACCGGCTGGTGCGGCTCAAATCCGTTCTTTCCATTGGGCTCCCGGTGGTCTTTGAGTTGCTGCAACCGGCGCTGGACCGCTTCATAAGCTGGGATATTGCTGTCCAAGGTCGCAAACGCTGTCGACAACTGCGAGAAATTGGGAGCGATGCGCGAGAACACAAAAAGGATGACCAGAAGCTGAGAATATCCAAGCCCCAAGGGCTGATGAAGGAACATGACGACCAGCAAAAACGTGAAGGTGACCGTCATCCCGAAAACGCGCTGCAATTCCATCAAAAACGTCTCTTCCTTGGTCAATTGTGCTATGCGGCTGATAATCACATCGATCGCTCCAGTCATCTTTTCATTCAATAACGATGTCTTGAAAAACTTCTTGTTCTGCTGCAGCACAACAAGATCGGTGGAAAACTTGCCGAATGTGCGGTGATATTCAGTGGCGAGCTTGACAATGCGTTTGGAGATAAAAAAATTGCCGATGGCAATAACGCAGTAAACACCAACAGCCAACAGCGACACTTCGATGGAAAGCTTTACCGCGATGCCTAAAAGCACGAGAACCTGCACCAGATAAATAATCACCCGCTGGGCATTCAGGTGAGCGACGCTGGCCATATCGGATTCACGCAAGGCAAAATAATTCACCTCTCCCGTACGTGTCTCTAAAAGCCATAACCAATCGACATGACCGTAAGCCTTCATTAATGCCATGCGGTAATTGCGCGCCAACTCGGCCTGGGCATAGACCGCAATGAGCGCCGAGGCCGTGGAAAGCACTTGTCCCAGAAGGAACAACAGTCCTGAAACGATGAGGATACTCCCGAAGGTGACCGGTATACCAACGGATGATAAGACCTCACCCATGGCACTTAAGATCCTGCTCTGCCCCAAAGCCGCGCCGTCCTTCAGATAATCCAAGACCGGGATCAGAAGCGGGATGCCCACGACGCTGAAAAATCCGCTGGCGCACTGCAAAAACACGATGGGAAGACTATATGGTGCTTGCGCCACAAGTCTGGGAATGACCATTAATTTCTCTAATGATCGCGTTTTATTTTCCATTATAATTCTGATTCTCTAAAGTCATACCATCACGAAACCGGTCAAGATATCCAATTTGATCCAAATACGAAATAAGAGCATCAGCCAATTCCAAACCGCACACCTTATACTCTTCAGGCGTTCCCGGTTCATTGCAAAACGGCAACGGATAAGATGGTGTAAAACCATGTTCCATGACTGCGGCAAGATAACAAACGATCCGACGCTTACGTTCCTGCGGGGAAATAGAAGCGTTTCGTTTTATTTCATCTCTGATCTCAAGTGAAAATGTGCGGATACTGGATATCTTGGCTGACAGCCCAAGCACATCATAGTAATTATCCACAAATGCCATGACCGGTTTGCCCTGCAGGATCGCCTCCCAACCCGTCGTTCCGGTGACTACCGCCACCATTTGCGCCCCCTGGATGAGCTCTTTCCCGGTCATGCTCACCGGCACCATGCGTACATTAGGAAACTCTTTGATCTTGTTATAAAAAGCCTTGGGCCTCACCCGGGCGATAAACATGGCCGGATGCTCCTTCACGCATACGGTCCAGTCATGCGGAATACTTTTGGAGAGAAGTTCAATGTTATACAACTGGTTCATCCACAACGTTCCCTGGAAATTGGTGGAATATTCCGGGTTAACATGGAGCGGATAATAAATATATTTCTCTCCAGGCTCAGGACGGACACCAACACCAGGGCGCATAAACAGAAATTTTTGATACGACATGCCAACAGCCAACCGAAGATTATCCCAAAAAACAGAAAATCGATACGGTTGCCCGCGCAGATCATCGCTTAAATTTAAATGCGTCATACGGATCCACTCCCGCACAGCGCCAGCGGCAGCACGAGCGCATAATTTCAACATCTTCGGTAACGAAACAGTCTCATTTTGCACCATAGCATGAGTAAAATGCGTTTGATCAAAATTAGCGACCTTGCCTTTTTCTTCTGTAATTTCTTCATACAGTTTTTGGGCTGGTTCAAGATCGACCGTACGTTCACCATCTAGAATTTGCCGATAAGTTTTATCTAATTGAGGCAAGATCAATGTGACATCGTTGGAGAATGAATAGTAATCCTTGACCCGACATGTGTTAGCCACAACATACGGGAGTTCTCGTTCACGACAAATTTCCTCAAGAATATAAACATCGATGGACCCCATACACATCGCCGGCAAGAACAGTTCTGTCTCGAAATCATCAAAGATCTTACTCAAGCGTTTATATGACCCGCAAAAAGTCCTGAGAATATTCTCACGGGTTGCATTCTGCGTTATTCTTGTTTTTTTTGTATAAGCACCATGGACAAAGGCGTGCCCCCATTGCCGGTCAGCTGAAACGAGCCGCCATAGACTTTTATGCGGGAGATTGTCCTCAAACATTCTTAACAACTCATGATCAATATCATCCTTCATCGCCTGTTTAGTCAATTCATGACGCAAAACCAGAAACTCATAAGAAATCTCTGTCTGACTCTTTAAAAATTCATAAACCCTCTCACTGCCAGGAGAAATCCCGACCAAGCCAGCAAAACGGCCTTGCGGGAATAATTCTTTAAGCCGTTTTGCTGCGCTATGGTATGTCTGAAAATTATGTGTCGAGAATTCCAACAAAATATTCATTTTTTAAAACCCCTTGGACATTAAACCCGAAATGCTTAGGCCTTTTTCATTCTGACATAATAGATAGAGGCCAGCACATAACCAATAGGATTACCCTGTGCCCTGATGGCGTCCTCAAACTCGTATACATACTTTGAATATTTCTCGGAATTCTCGATGTATTGGGGCGGCATTGGAAAATAGTGAGTAAATTCGACGGAATCAACTTTAAATCCTTTTTTCTCTATGTCCCTTTGACAGGAAATCGGATCTTTCCTTTTACGGCTCTGTCCAAAAATGTCCTTCTCACTGACCACGTCTTTACCCTTAACAGGGATCGCGGGATTTGTGATGTGCGACTTTAAGACCTGCAGGAGCTCATCTCTCTCCTGAGCACTCTTCGTAACCGAAGGAAGGATATTCTCCGCCCAAAACTCAACTGTATAACGATTGAAGGTGATCAGATCAACCCACGGATTAACATAAGAGACGATCACAACCCCGGTATCCTTGATGATGCGTCGAGCCTGCTTATAAAAATCATCTTCTTCAGCATCGGTCATATAAGGCAGAACGTCCTGGGACATGACAACATCATAGGTGCCCGATTTCTCATCGGCCATGGCTTTCACTCCCCCCACATGAACAACTTTCGGATCGATCCCGGCGGTCTTTAGTTTGGAAGCCGCCGCCGTGATCATTTCAGCGGACGGATCACACCCGGCCAAAGTATGCCCGGCTTTGCTAAGCGTTATGATATTGTCGGCAGTACCGCAGCCGAAATCGAAAATCTTAAGACTCTTGGGTTGGGATGGCAAAAGATTATTAAACGCCTTAAAACGGTATTCATGATATCGGCGATTATTTGCCGTGACGTACCCTTCCTTAGCGACTTTTGAAAAATGTTCCACTGTATCGATGGTCCCCATGTTCTTCTCTCCTGTTGTTGGTTTTAAAAATAATTATACTTGATCCGCCCAGCCGCGACCCACGAGAACATACTGATCATCACGTATCTGCGGCGCTTTGGACGGGGTTATGGTAAATTCGCAATCTTCTTTCTTTATCAAGCGGACCTTCTCGATCCCTGCATCACTGCCATGGTTAATGACAGAATCCAGCAGCTGCCATTGACCGTCTGCCGCTTTCTTCCATATCCGCGGATCGCGGCGCGCATCGATATGGCCGAAAAGTTCATCGCGGCTCGTGCCGAGCCAGCTCAAAAATAAATTCAACGATCCCGGATCAGGAAGTTTGTTCTGGAATCGTTCCACCAGAGCGATCCCTTCCTCACGGGTCAGACGCTTTAAACGCAGCTCGCGGCAGGCATGATCGGTCGCCTTGCCGTAGCCCCACTTGCAAAATTTAATGTGATCATGCAGGTCGGAATAATGGAAACAATCCACGTCATTATAAGTGTCGAACGTGCGGTGCTGATAAGCAGTCTCATATTTATAAAGTTTAAGCATGTCCTCATGCTGCTTTTTGCTGTCCCAGCGGATGTAATTGCTTAAAAAGATCCCGCGCACACCGATACTTTCCAGTTCCTTGTCGTGCGGAAAACAGAACGGTTTGACATCGCGCTCATCAATATCATCCCCCTGGATCAGGTCTTCCGCTTCCATGCCCATAAAATCATGATCTTTGCGGTAGCGCCGCGTCATCTCAACCTCATCTTGATGGGAATACATCCCCACCTGGTCGCAGCCCTGATGAACACCCCAAACGATCAAGGGGATCTTGAAACGCACCGCGGTCTGCACCGGGAACACAGCCTGTCCGACGATACAGTGCCAATACATGCTGGCCAATTTCTTAAGGGTTATCTTGGTGATCTTTTTGACGGTCTGCGGCGCGATCGTTGATGTCAGAATGTCCGCGCCGATGAGCGATCGTAAATATGCCAGATTCCGAATACCCAGCTGAGTATTGTAATGTTTGTTGTACGTGACCAACAGCGGCCGCATCTTATAAACATGACGCACCGTGTGCACAATAAAATAGGAATCACGTGCCCCGGATACAGGAATGATGCAATCATAATTTCGCCCTGAGCGGGAACGAAAGGCATCAAAGATCTTGGCCAGTTTCCCGGATCTCTGCTGCCAATCAAGCACATCTTTTTCTTCATGCACTCGGCATCCGCTGCAGACACCTTCTTCATCAAAGGTGATTCCTAACGGATGATTCGCCGGATATAAACAACGCGTGCAATACTGCATTAAATAACCTCTTCAGGATGATAAACAAACCGCAATTTATCCAACACATCATCGGATTTCTTGGTCAGACGCCCAAATTCTTCATCAAGCTCGTGATCTTTAAAATTCGCGTACGTATCCATGCGCACATCAACGCCATGCTGAGCCAGATAAGCTTTGATCAGCATGGGACTTTGTTCCGTAAAATTAAGAAAGTTTCCGACGGCTAAAGCGGACGCCGCGGTTTGCGTAGCTGCTTCTAAGACATGCTTCGCCGAGCCAGCACCGCCGCAGGCAATGACCGGAATATGTACGGCGGATGCGATCTTTTGAATAAGATTAAGATCATAACCCTGCTTGGACCCGTCACGATCAACGGCATTTAAAAATATCTCGCCAGCCCCGAGCCGTTCAACTTCCTTGGCCCATTCAACCGGATCACGACCAGTCGCGACTTTCGCGGAATCTTTATAGACTTCGAACTCGCCATCGGCATTCTTACGGACATCAATGGACACAACGATACATTGCGCACCAAAAACATCAGCCGCTTGGGTGATAATCTGAGGGCGTTCAAGCGAAATAGTGTTGATCACAATTTTATCAGAACCCGAATGAACCAGTTGACGCATGTCCTCAATCGTGCGGATCCCTCCGCCAACGGCCAAGGGCGCAAAATTCTTTTTGGAAATACGGGCAATATGTTCACAATCCGGCCGGCGCCCCTGCGCTGTGGCGTCCATATCCAGGATCACGATCTCATCGATGCCCCACTGATTGAGAAATTCAACCGTCACTTCTAAACTGCCGACCGGTAGGAACCGTTTAAAACCGATGCTCTGAACGACCCGGCCGTCTTTGACGATGACACATGCTGTAAATCGTTTCTTTAACATAGCGGACTTTCATCAAATATTTTTAAGAAAAAACTCATATAATCATTATTTGAAACAAGCGCTGGGCTTGAATTAAACAAACCCAGCACCTGTTTATTTTCTATTTACAATATTTCCAATAATATTAATTATTGTGGTCCAATTGCCATTATATTCACCTGCACAGAATCGTTGCGACTCCCGTTACTGTAATAATTAGTAACAAATGAAACTTTATTGGTATATTGATCGCCAAGTTCGAGATAAGCTGCACGAGCCGTACCAGTAACCACATAATTGGCAGAAGAAAAGTCAGTCTCAAAATAAACTTCGTAATAGCCTGTGCTGATCCGTATAACCTTCTCAACATTAAAATCAGCACCTATAGTGCACTCATTACTCCCCGCGCCACCAGAACAACTTGTCCCGTTAAAATGAACCCAAGCTCTGATTATATTATCCTTATAGAGCGTTGACGCCGTCGGTGCAGAGGGGGCATCTGATACACTAATAAATCCTTCGCTGTAAACATTAGGAACAACTCAAACAACAAGAATTGGAATAATCAAGAAGAGGATTCTTTTCATATAAGTTCTCCCGAAGTGGATTGATTGATATCATTACAAAGCACATCACACACATATTAATTGATTTTACTGGGCAGATCACCTCCTCTCACTAAAATAAAAACATTTTTATCTATTAACTGCTTAAATTTGCCCCCCAAAATCCTTCAAAAGATAAATTTATCCAAAATATTTAAAAAAGCACGAAATATCCTAAGGCCATTGTTCTGGCTTTTTTCGGGATGGAATTGCACACCGAAAATATTATTTTTTCTCACCGCGGCCGTCACCTGGCCGCCGTAGCTACAACTACCGATGACATAACGGTCATCGCATTCCAGCTGATAACTATGATCAAAATAAAAGTTGGCGCCTTCAACCACTTTGGTGAATAACGGGTCACGCGCGTGAATATGTACTGTGTTCCACCCTACATGAGGGACACGGAAATTATTTCCGGGTGTCAATTTTACGACCCGGCCTTCGATCCAACCCAAACATTTGTGAAGCCCTCCTTCGTCGGATGATTCCGCCATCATCTGCATCCCTAAACAAATCCCCAGGATCGGTTTCTTATTATGGAGGACTTCATGGGTCAATGGTCCAATGATGCCGCGCTCATTTAAATTTTTCATGGCTTCTGCCATAGCACCGACTCCAGGTAAAACATAAGCCTGAGCATCGCGGATGGCACCGAGATCGCCGGAAAGCTCGAAATCATACCCAAGCACCTCAAGCGCATTGGCCACTGACTGATGATTGCCGACTCCGTAATCAATAATCAAAATTTTCTTTGTTTCGCTCATGCCTTTACTTTCAGCGAGTGAACCATTTCTTTTAACCCTTTAACGTAATATCTTCCATCAGTGTCTTTCTCGACAATGTTTTTGTTCCGGTAAGATTCAACGACTTTCCAGAATTCCTCAACTGTAATATTTGCAAAACGGCAAAATTTTTCAATATACTTTGGATGACAAACACCGTCATATTTCAAAATGACTTCAAACGCTTCTTCCCGGGACATGACCCCCCAGCGGATGGCCTCTAATACCTCTTCTGTTGCTCGGCCGAACCCGAATTTCAAATATTTGATCATCTGGTTGACCACAACGAAATCATCATCCAGGGCGTGGTATCCATATATATTGCCTGTCTCCTCGGGTCCTTCATCGCGGATCTTCAAACCATGCGCTATGGCCACTTCGGCATTCTTGAACTGGTTGAAATCCTTCATAAAATGTCCGAGATAAACGATACGCATCCGGGCCCACTGGATTTCGTCATCTTCCGGATAAAAATACCAGATCGTATCCTGCCTGGTCATTTCCGGAGCAAGAAGCCCTGAAGGATTTCCGCCATCCAGGGTATTGCTCGAATATTTCATAGTATTACCATCGGCGTTGACAGTAAAACCTTTTTTCATCTCACCTAAAGTGATGGCCGGATTCTCACCATAGAAAACCAGCGGGATCTGATAGGCTATAGCCGCCCGAGGGCCAGTCGCATACAAAGCCATTTCGGTGGATTTAAAAAAATTGCCGTATTTAAAAAATCCCTGACGCATCAGTTCCTTCCAAATGACCGGATCGGGACTGATCGTGACACAATCAAACCCTAGCGAGATCAGATTCCCTATGTTAAAAGCCCCTCGCTCGGTCAACTCTTCAGGAGGATAACTGCAACAGACCAGCAACGGTTTTAAACCCATAACATCCCGGACAAACAGCGCCTGACGCGTGCTGTCTTTGCCACCGCTGGCGGTCACGATACAGTCGTATCCGGCATTGCTGTGGGCTCGTCCCCAGGCAATGACCTCCTGCATTTCCTTTTGTCGTCCTTCCCAGTCGATCGCCGGCGCCTGTTGGGTAAAACGGCAGGGCGGGCAGATGCCTTCATCATCAAAAACGATCCCCGGACGCGTGTCCGGCTGTACGCAACGTTTACAATATCGCATAATCTTTCTTCAGCAATCCCATCCGGATGATGTCATGATAATTCCCGTTTAGATAAACCTGCTCACGCAGTAAGGCCTCTTTCTTGAATCCGAATGATTCAAATAATTTCTGGCTGGCCGCATTGCCGCTGATAAAACCCGCGGTGAGCTTATGCAGATTAAGCATCGCAAAAGCATGCCCTATCAAAAGACCAACAGCTTCTTTGGCTAAACCCTTACCCCAATATTTTTTATCACCGATGATAATTGAAATATCGGCGTTGCGGTTGACCGCATCGATACTATGCAGACCGACGGTGCCGACCAGCCGATTATTGGACCTAAGAATGACCGCCAACTGCATGTCCGTCCGGCTGGATGTCATTACCTCCAGATATCGTTTCTGCTTCTCTTTAGTATTCGGCCATCGGCGCTGGTCCATAAGCCGGACAACTTCAGCATCATTGAACCAGTTGTACCAAATATCGATGTCCTTAGCCTCATACTGCCTCAAAAAGATCTTTTCTCCGTCGATAAAATTGATTTTTTGTCTACCCACCACGTTTCTCCTTAAGAATTACTTTAATGTATCTCTATTCTGCCAGACTTTATAGAATGCTTGCGCCACATCATCCAGATCATTTTTCGTTAAATAAGGATGAACAAATTCATGTGTGAATAATTCCTGAAAATGCTTTCGTTCACACACCGGCGCAGATCCGCGTTTATAACTGGCTAACGCTTCCTTGCTCGCCAGGTCAAAAGGATAGGATGTACCGCCGTAAAGGATCTTCTTTTGATACAAAGGCTGGTAATAAAGCGGTTTCACATAACCGATCCCGATCGCTCCGCCTTCGTTCTCGCGCAATTCAAACCCGCAAAGCTCTGCCTTGACCGCATTGAGGAACACCTCGCGACTTACACCGGCAACAGATGCATCAAAAGTCATGGGATAGACATAAAATGCGTGACGGCAACCTTTGCGAACCTTTGGAATGCCGATGGCTGGAATCTTTTTAAGTTTACGCTCAAGATAAGCAACGTTAGCGAGCCGTTTGTTTAACAATCCATTGAGCTTTTTGAGCTGGGACCGCGCAACCGCCGCTTGCAATTCGGTCATGCGATAATTAAATCCGAGCATGTTATTCAGATCTGTCACACCCATATCTTCAACGACAGTCTCAGCGTGATTGCGGATCAGCTGCAGACGCTGGGCCAGCCTGTCATTATCCGTCACAATTATTCCGCCTTCGCCGCAGTGAATATGCTTATGATAATTCAGCGAGAAAACACCCATATCCGATATGGTCCCGGCATATTTCCCCTTATAGGTGGCACCCGGCGCCTGGGCGCAATCCTCGATGACACATAGACCGTGTTTCTTAGCGAGAGCATTGATCCCTGCGGCATCATACGGCTGTCCGAAAATATCAACGACCATGATAGCCTTGGTGCGTTTGGAGATTTTCTTTTCAACAGATTTCACATCCAGACAGAAATAATCCTCCTCGATATCCGCAAAGACCGGGATCCCTCCATAGACAAGAACCGAAGCAGGCGTCGCCGACATTGTGTACGGGGATGTAATGACCTCATCTCCGGGGCCGATTCCCGCTGCACCGACTGCTGCCATAAGCCCGCTGGTTGCAGAGTTAACTGCGACCGCGTGTTTGATCTTAAAATATTTCGCCCATTCGCGTTCCAGGGACTGGACCTGTTCACCGCCGAAAAAATTTTCATGCCAGCAACCGAGGTACTTAGAAAGCACACCGGATTTCAGAACTTTTCCGACTGCCTTGATCTCGTCTATTCCGACCGTGCGGTTTCCGGGAAATATTTTTCTACGAACGGGTTTTCCACCATGGATCGCGAGTTTCATTTTATTTCCAATCGTCAATCGTTTGTCATTGTGCCCACTTCAGCAAATGAACGGATATGCAGAATTTCGCGGTGGGGTAATTGACACTGTTTTTTTGCTTTATCCGGAAGGCAACTAAATACCTTCTTACCAAAATGCAGGCCGATCACCAAAGCCATGCTCTCTACACCGACAATAACTTCAGCGCGCGAACAATCTTCTTCGATCGAACGGAAATCAACCGAGGAAATCTCAAGTGGTATTCGTCCGGAATACTTCTTTAACAATTCATCATATTTATCCTGCGTTTCATTCGGATGCAAACGCAAAACCGCTTTTTTAAAAATACCGTCCATCTTTTCAAGATTGGACAAAAAATCCTTCACCAGTTCAAATTCGTTATAACCCCAAGCGTTTCCGTTTCCGGTCAGTAACTTGACATCATCAAACACCGGTTCACACACATATAAAACCCTGCCTGAATCCGTCGGCCAAGATTTTCCCTGCAGAGATGTGAAATAATAGTTTTCAATTTTTCGGATATGCTCTTCTGGCAGGCCTTCCCGGGATGCCGCAGCTACAGCCTGTTCGTCACAGACCCAGGTTTCATCAGGAAAATTCACCACTCCCCCGCCGCCTTCAATGGACGTAAACCTCTGCCGATAATTCACCCAGTGATCAATAACAGAGCAAACTTTTACACCCGCCTGCTGGGCAAGCTTGATGGCCCGTCGTTCTAATTCAGGGATCAAGCTGGTCCCTGTAATAACCAGATCACATGTTCGAACCAAATCTTCGGTTAAATCTTCGAGAATAAGAGTCCCTAGTTTCTTTTCAAAAATTTTGATAGCGGGTCCTTCTAAAATATATCGGACGTTACTCAAATGAAGACGGACCATCATCGAGCCCAAAATTTGAGAAGCCCCCGCTTCATATGACACGATAAGAACTTTTTTGTCCGCACATGAATTTCTTATCTCTTCGAAAGAATATTCTCGCATACCCTTAAAGTTTCCAATGCACTTTTTCCATCGGATAATAATTTCACCTGTCCATGACAGAAATCATAAACGTGATCCACCATATTCCCCATGGCGAAGGCTGTTGTTCCCGTAATTGTCTTAACCAAGGCCAATTCATTAAATTTACAAAATACAGGATCGGGTTTTACCTCATATAAATCAATCTGCTGCCCAAACTTTTGATAATAAAACTTTCCTTGTTCGCACCAAAATGCGATCTCTCCAACCGGACAGAGGGTATCTATTGACCTTCCCTGAACTTCAAACGATGGATATTCAAGAACAAAATCCATATCAAGGTCATGCCCATTCTTTTTAACCCGTGTACGGCGTACTTTACTAGGGCTCCCAAAAAACAAGATCATCAGATCTATATAATGCGAAGCGTTATTATAAAATCCGCCATTGTATCGAATATCGACCCCAATCAATTGGCCCAAACGTTTATTTTGCAGCGCAGCTTTTAATACGTAGGTGGATGGTTCAAAACGGCGGATGTAATTAACGACCAAGGCAATCTTATTTTTCTTTGCCCATGTCACGATCCGAAGAGCATCGTCAACTTTTTTAGCCAATGGCTTTTCCAAAACCACAATCTTAGGACGCAAGAGAGTGATCCCTTTCCATAGCGATTCACGCTGCTCAGAGGCAACACACACTGACACAACATCCACCGCAGAAAAATCGCTGATGGCGCTTTCAAGCGAAAGATATGACGGACATCCGCTGTATCGCTTAAATGCTTTACGCTTTCCAGGTTCTGGGTCTACACCGAAGACAAGTTTAAAACCGTGATGTTTTAAAAAAGCTTTCGTATGCGTTTGAATAAAATCCTTGTTATGCGCAAGGTCATATCCTAATCCGATATTCCCTAAACCGATCACCGCAGCTGTTAATTTTCTATCAGCCATATTATCTTCTGGCAACATCCTGATTGATCTTAAGCAATTCCGGGTTTTTTCTGAGATATTTCAGAATGTCGCCGCATGAAAAAAACAAATCAGGACAGAAATGCTCTACAATATTTTTAAGCAAGGCAAAATCTTTGGCCTCATCCAGGGTTAAACCTAATTCCGGCCAGTAAAGCTCTTGCGGCGCAGGAAGATTAACCCGTTTCATGTTCGGATGATGACGGATATACCAACTGACATGTTCGCGGTCTTCCATTGTCTTGCCTTCCCTGTCTGATCTCTCCAAAAGTTGCGTTGAAAAAACCTGAGCGTCCATACCGATGGGAAAAGTGACCGGATCAACATTGCTGGCATAATCACAATCACTCTTTTGATAAAGGTCAATGACATGATCAACGATCACAGAATCAATGAGAGGACAATCTCCTGTTATCTCGACGATCAGATCAGCATTGTAATTGTGCGCAGCCCCAAGCACACGGGATAAAACATCATTTTCTGAACCCCGGAAATGACCGACATTTAATTTCTGGGCTAATGCGACAACAGGATCATCATCTTTGTTAGTTGTTGTGGCCACCACAATTTCATTGATCTTTCCGGCCTTTTGCAGGCGTCTGATCAAAATTTCGAGCATAGGCTTATCTGCCGCTGGCATTAAAACCTTGCCTGGTAAACGACTGGAGGTCATGCGCGCTTCAATGGTCGCGACAATCTTCATCTCTTCTTATCTCCGCTAAACGAAAGATCCCAGCTTTTCTGGTCATAAAGCTCTTTGCCTTCTTTTAATTTCTTTGGATCGCATTGCCAAGGGCTGACGACATGCTTGAGCGCGATCTCATTGAATTCATCCTCGGTGATGCCGACAAAATCCAGGAACACTTTCAAACTCGCCGGTTTTTTCCCGTCGCATTCTCTGACCCAGGCCAGGCCTTTTTCCCGGTCAAGGACGCCGGCCCGGATATCGTCGGTCACCAGCTGCGAGGTGCGTCCGTAACCGCGCTTAATGTATTTCAAATAATCGCGGATGCCGTTCATCATGCATTCGACTTTGGTGAAATTATATTGCTGCGGCACGCCTTCAACCTCATCGCCCACCCAGCCTAATTCTTTGTTGATGATCTCCATGTGTTTGCGCACGTCCCATTCATGATAGGCGCCGTAGCAGATTGAACGGTAATCGATGGCTTTGAGATCGCGCAATTTTGGATAGCGGTAGCATTCCAGATCGCGCGGCTCAACTTCACCTCCCACCATCCCCACCATGTCGTCGGCAGTGATCCCCAGATTGATCCATTTGTTAAAGGACGTCTCATCTCGCTCGTCGATATTGTCAAAATCGTTATAACTCGTGTACTCCGCTGTCGATTCACCCCAGACTAACAAGGGAATTTTGAATTTGACCGCGATATGCATCGGATAAGAAAAGACTCCGGTGTGACAGTGCCAGCAGAAATCGCCTTTACGAATCAGAGACTCCAGCGTCAGCTTGCGGACGATCTTTTGATTCGGACGGAACAGCATGAAATCACACCCCAGCTTGCGCAGAATGCGGTCGCGCTGTTCAATGTGATGCGGACGATAGAAACCGTGGTCAAAGGACACGACCAAAGGCTTTACCTTGAAACGGGTCATCATCGTGTGGAGAACAAATACGCTATCCTTGCCGCCGCTAAAGGGAATGATGCAGTCATACGTTCCCTTGTTACGATATTTCTCGACGATCTCTTTGAACTCCGCTTCCTTCTTCGGCCAGTCGATCTTCTCATGCTTGTATTCATGCTGATGACAGATATTGCATACGCCCTTGCCGTCGTACATGATGGTCTCATGGGTTTCCGGCATGACGCATTTGGTGCAGACTCGTAATTCCATTCTTCCTCCCGAAACTAAACTCTGACGTTCACCTGATTATCTTTTAAATACGACCGCGCCTTGATGGGGCTCTGATCGGTAAAATGAAATATGCTCGCGGCCGCGACACCTGATGCCTTGCCGACTGTGATGCCTTCTTTAAGATGCGCGAGTGTGCCCGCACCTCCGTGCGCAATCACAGGAATACTTACGGCCCCGGCCACCTTCTCAATAAATTCCAAATCATATCCGTTCATCGATCCTTCACGGTCGATGGATGTCAGAATGATTTCGCCGGCGCCGGATTCATCAACCTTTTTGGCCCAGATGAGAGCATCCAGACCGGTGGCTTTCATACCCGCGTGCGTATAAACTTCGCGCGTCCCATCGGACTTTTCGCGGTAATCGATCGCCACCACAATATTGGCCCGTCCGAAATATTCGGACGCCTGCCGGATGAATTCCGGGTTCTCGACGGCGGCGGTGTTGATCGCCACTTTATCCGCGCCCGCGCTAAAAAGAATTTTCATATCCTCAATCGTTTTGATCCCGCCCCCGACGGTCAGAGGCATAAAACATTCCTCCGCCGTTTCCGTGATGATCGGAAGCAATGTTTCCCGCTTTTCACGGCTGGCCATGATGTCTAAAAATACCAATTCATCGACGCGCTGGGCATCGTACACTTTGGCGGCGGAAACCGGAGCGCCGGTGTCGCGGAAATTCGCAAACTGCTTTCCTTTAACACAGCGCCCGTTCTTAAGCAGCAATATAGGAATGATTCTGTTTTTTAACATGTTCGATCTTTAAAAAGTTTTCCAAAACCTTCAGCCCTGCCGTCTGGCTTTTTTCCGGATGAAACTGCACCAGATGAATATTGTCCCGCTCAACCGACGCCGCAAATTTAATGCCGTGCTCGCAGACGGCTGTGATGTCTCCGGCGGCTGCGACAGACAAATGATAACTGTGCACAAAATAAAATGTGAGCGGGCCTCTGATATTTTTAAACAGAGGGCTTTCCTGCGTCACTTCGACATCGTTCCACCCCATATGCGGCACTTTGACATTTGCCGCATGGGCATCCAGACGTATCACATCACCTTTGATCCAGCCGAGCCCGCGCGTCCGGCCATGTTCCTCGCCGCTGTCCGCCGCAAGCTGCATGCCCAGACAGATACCCAAAAACGGCTTTGATCCGTCGATGATTTCTCGATTGAGCGCCTCGACAAAACCGCGCTCTTCAAGATGCTTCATCCCTTGAGCAAACGATCCGACGCCGGGAAGTACGATGCGGTCCGCATTCCTCAGATCGCCGGGATCGGATGTTACCGCAACATCGGCTCCAACGGCCTCGAGTGCCTTCGAAACGGAATGCAGATTCCCCATGCCATAATCAATGACAGCGACTTTCGTCATTTACTCTCCGCCGGGTTCACTTTGGCCAGAAGAATGCCGTCGACATATTTGCCTTGATAAAACCATTGAGCAACCTGTGTGCCCTCTTTCTTAAAACCGTTTTTCTTAAATACCCGTAAGGATGCTTCATTGTTGGCATAACAGCCGGCCAGAACTTTATGCAGCTTTAAAGTTTCAAACGCGTAACGCGTTACAATCTCCACGGCTTCTGTCGCGATGCCCCTGCCCCAGAACTCGCGTTCACCGATCAGAAAACCGACGTGTGCAAAGCGGTGATCCTTGTTGATGGGACCTAATTTAATGTTTCCGATGTGTTTTCCCGTCTCGTTTATGCAGATCGCGAAGAAGGCGTCGTCTTTGCGTTCGATAACGCCGGCGACATACTCGCTCAGGTCCTTTTGGCTCCGGCGGGCATGACGTATCTCGAGGTACTGGATCACTGTTTCATCATGCATCCACCGGTGATAATTTGCGTTTACGTCAAAAGGTTGGATTTTCCGAAGATAGACATTAGGGCCCTCCAGCGGGGATAACGTTTTGACATTGCGGGGTTTACTCTTTAATGTTGTCGTCGCCATATTTTTCCTTGGTTAACCGCTGTTATTAACGGCCTATCAAACTCTTCTTAAGCGGTGTTCCGTGCACGATCGCCGTCTTTGCTTTTTTTCCCAGAATTTTCCCGAGATATTTCGGGCTCAATCCGTCCGCCGGGCGAATGGAACGCACATTGTCTTCCGTCAATAATTCGCCTTTGCGTATGTCCTTGACGGCAAACAGCGAACGGCGGAAGGTACGATTGCCCTTTTCCTGCTCCGAGAGTCCGTAAAAAACTTTTCCCAGCATGTCTTCGGCCGTGCGCACATGGCGCACAAGCTCGCTCAGTTCCGAAGGATCGATCGAAAAGAAACTATCCGGAGTATTGATTTTCTTATCGAGGATAAAATGTTTCTCAACGACCTGCGCCCCCAGGCATACCGCCGCAACTGCGGCATCATAACCCATGGAGTGATCGGAAAGCCCGACCGGGCATCCGAAACGCTTTTTCATGTCGGGAATCGATCTTAAATTCATGTCCTTGGGTTCGGCCGGATAACTGCTGACGCATTTCAAGAGAACGATTTCGCGCGCCCCGGCCCTGCGCGCGGCATCGACAGCCTCTTTGATTTCCGCGACCGTCGCCATGCCCGTCGACATAATCAGCGGCTTGCGGGTGCTCGCCATATATTCGATCAGAGGAATGTCATTTAATTCGAAAGATGCCACCTTATGAAACGGCACTTTCAACTTTTCCAAAAGATTGACGGCAGTTTTGTCGAAAGCGGCGGAAAAGAAAATAATCCCTTCCTCATCGGCGACCTTTTTAAGACGCTCGAACCAGTCCCAGGGCGTGTAGGCTTTTTGATAAAGTTCGTAAAGCGTCTGGCCTTTCCATTTGGAATGCCCGATGCTAAAACACGGCTTGTCGCTGTTGAGCGTGATCGTATCCGGTGTATACGTCTGAAACTTGACGGCATCGGCACCGCACCGTTTGGCCTCGCGGACCATGCGCACGGCCGTCTCAAAGTCCTGGCCGTGATTGGCCGAGACTTCGGCGATGATAAAACACCGCTTCAAATTCTTAAAGCTGAAGTTTTTTATCCCTGCCATTGATACACTCCGGCTTTCTTGCCGTTTTTAACGATCGGGTGCGTTAAACGATAACCCGCGGTTCGAAACGCCTTGATCGACGCCGCATGATGATCCTGGATCTCCGCACAGATCGTCGGCGGAACGCCCTTCGTTTTCACATAGTGTTCATCAGCCTTCCGGATGACCGCGGCCCCGACGCCCATCCCGTAATATTGCGGATTTAAAAGAACGCTGTTAACGGCCTTGTCTCCATCGATGTCATGACGGACATATCCGATCTTTTCTTTTCCGGACTGAACGATCCAGAGAAAAGATTTACGGTCATTCATTTTGCCGCGGAACCACTGTTCGTGACTTTCATAAGGGATCGATTCCGGATTAAAACTCGCCCGACGGGCAAACATGGTGTTGCGCCACAGCCAGATGTCCCGGCAGTCGCCGTTCTTGATCCGGCGAATGCCGAGTTTATTACCCGCACGTTTTCTTTTCTGCTTTTGTTCGGCCGCTTTTTTGATGAGCGCATCGACGATCTTAAATGTTCCGTTCGATGAAATTGTTTTTTGAAGTCTCCGTGAATTTCTTTGACGGATTGCCGCCGGCTCCAACTGCCTTAAGCCTTCCATGATCTCATCCACGCGGGCACCGGCCGCAATAAAACCTTTTGCTGTCCACGATTTCCAGTTGCGCAGCTGATTATCGGCGACATAGAACGCCACGCCGGGAATACCAAGCACCGCAAGTTCCGAGAGTGTCTGGCCCGATGCTGATATCGCCGCGTCGCTGGCCAGCATCAGACGTTTGATTTTTTCATCGGTCGCATCCAGCACAATCTGCGTGTTCTTATCAGCAGCCGTTTCGATCTCTTTGAGCTTTTTGTAGAACCGGCTGATCACAATGGTCTTCTTGGCGTCCGGATATTGTTCCACCACCGCCTTGAGTGTGTCCGGAGCCAAATTCAAAAAATCACTTCCGCCGAACGTCATAAAGATATTCTTAAGATCCGGTGAAGTCTTTCTCGCCGGGACCGACCAGAATGCTTTACGCAAAAGCGCGTAACGGATCCCCAACAAATACTCCACGTACGCGGACTTCGGATAATTCATTTGCGGCGCGTAGATCAGTCCGTTGACCACAACACCCTGCGGATAGCGGATGCGTTTGTAATCATCGATGCACGCCACGAGAGAAACTGTCGCGGCAATGTCCTCGTACATACCCTGCGGCGTTAAATAGGAATCAATGAACACAATATCGGCCGCCGCAATCCTGCTTAAGAGATCCTGAAAAGAACCCAGCCAGTCAAAAACTTCATGTCGAACGCCTTTCAGAAAATCGCTGATACCCTCATCACCATTGACAATCATCAAAGGCTTGATCCCCCGGCGGACAAACGCATGATAGATCGCCGTGCATCTGGATAGATGTCCAAAACCCACTTTTTGACCAGCTTCTGTAAGAATAAAGACGTTCATGAGCCCTCGGGCATCTTTCTGCTTCTCTACCCGAGGGCTCATCCCGAACGAGCGCAACGAGTGAGGGATCTTTGATCCCTGGAATTTAAGTAAGTCTTTTGAATCCGCTGTGACAGACGCTTTGCTTTAAATACTTCGCCG
The DNA here is from genome assembly GCA_017987425.1 of Candidatus Omnitrophota bacterium. Taxonomy (GTDB): domain Bacteria; phylum Omnitrophota; class Gorgyraeia; order Zapsychrales; family Fredricksoniimonadaceae; genus JAGNTT01. The sequence goes on along the minus strand of JAGNTT010000018.1, from coordinate 22 downwards.
GTTTTCCCGATTGAACAGCTCC
>JAGNTT010000127.1 GCA_017987425.1 Candidatus Omnitrophota bacterium | reverse complement strand
ATATATGGATGCGGCCAACGTCGACCTCAAAGGATTCACCGAAGAATTTTATGACAAGATCACGTCCGGACATCTCCAGCCGGTTTTGGATACGCTGGTTTATTTAAAGAAGGAAACTAAAGTCTGGTTCGAGATCACCAATCTCATTATTCCCGGAGCCAATGATGCGGAAAGTGAGCTTCACGCGATGTCGGAATGGATCATAACGAATCTAGGGCCTGATGTTCCTTTGCATTTTACGGCGTTTCATCCCGATTATAAAATGCTCGATAAGACGTCCACGCCACCGGAAACGCTGAAGAAGGCCCGCGTCATCGCGCTGTCGAAAGGTCTCCACTATGTTTACACCGGTAACGTCCATGACTCCGAAGGTTCGAGCACCTATTGCCCAGGATGCCGCAAGCGCATTATCGAACGTGACTGGTTTGAGCTGGGGGAGTATCACGTCAAGGCCACGGGTGAATGCGCCTATTGCGGGACTTCAATCGCGGGCTTCTTCGAAGAAAAACCCGGCACCTGGGGCGCCAAACGGCGCGGGGTCAGGCTCTCTTAAGATCACAGGACACAAGACACAAGAGCACATGAAGAGCACAGGTTTTTTACTTGTGTTCCTCTTGTGTTCTTGTGTCTTGTGTTCTTGTGTCTTGTGTTCTTGTGTCTTGTGTCGTAAATTACGAAATTATCCTTTCCCAAAGTTTTTAGCGTCGGTATAATGAAATCCGTTATTCGAAACTTAAGTGTGGTTCTGAAAGGTTTTATGGAAATTCCGAATTCCGATTCCGCATCAACAAAAGAAGATGCCTCTAAATTGATGATCGACAAACTGTTCGTCATCAACACGCTTAAGAGACTGATCAGCGATTATCCGTCCGAAACCATTCCCCGCAGTGTTGTCCGTCAGACGTTGTCCCAGGTGATGGGAAAGTCGGCCTTCGGGGATTTAAACGAGCATCCTTCCATCAGCAAGCTCGATCAAACCATCATCAAAGCCAAATCCATTACATCCGCCTCATGACTGACTTGACCGGATCCAAAGATATCACGACAAACGTTTTACTAAATCCGCTTTTCTATAAGGAGTGTCTATGAATTATTCGAAAATTCTGGGTATTTTAACAGCCGGACTTTTGTGCGCGGCCCCTTCTTATGCCGCCATCGGCACGGCCGCCATCAAGGGAACGGTTAAAGATTCGCCGGTTGTCGGTTCGGTTTCTTTTATGGAGACCGAAACAGGGCTTCAGGTGGAGGCGAGCGTCGCCGATGTTCCGCCCGGCAAGCACGGTTTTCACATCCATGAAAAGGGCGATTGCGGCGATGAAGGCAAGGCCGCCGGCGGACATTTTAATCCGCATAATGTCGATCACGGCTTTATGCCGAAAGATGGCGCCGAGCATGCCCATTCGGGTGATATGGGAAACATTGAAGTAGGCGCGGACGGTACGGGCAAAATAAGTGTGTTCTTGCCGGACGTTTATCTCGTCGGAAAAGAACCGAGCGTCGCGGGCCTTTCGGTCATTCTGCACGAGAAAGAAGATGACTTCGGACAGCCGACCGGAAATGCCGGCGGACGCATCGGCTGCGGCATCATCAGGATTGAAGATGAAGGTTCAACAAGCGCGGGAGCAGGTGAGACAGCGGAACCGATGGCAAAAGCCGGTTCTGAGTCGTAATTCCTATGAGCTCAGCGATCGAAATTCAAAATTCCGTTTTACTCATCATCGATGTGCAGGGCAAACTTGCCAACATGATGTGTGATGCTGATTATCAGTCCCATATCCGTCGTTTGATTAAAGTTGCCGGTATCCTTGAATTCCCTATTCTTCTCACCGAACAGGCCCCGGATAAAATCGGCCGGACGGTTGTTGAAATCACCGACATGCTAAAAGGCGTTGTCCCGATTTCGAAGCAGACATTCAGCTGCTGCGGCGAGCCCGCTTTTGTCGATGCGTTAAAACATCTGGGACGCAGGCATGTGGTCGTCTGCGGCATCGAGTCGCATGTCTGTGTGTATCAGACGGTGCGCGATCTATTGAAGACCGGACATCAGGTGTCGGTGGTGGCTGAGGCGGTTTCGGCGAGGTCCAAATATAACGCCCATGCCGGAATCGCGCGATGTAAGGATATGGGCGCGGTATTAACGACGCTCGAAATGCTCGTGACCGAACTTATTGTCTCAACGCGGCATCCCAAATTCAGAGAAATTATGAGTTTATTAAAAAATGCATGAATTAATGGGTTGTGGATTGGTGATGGTTGATAGTGGATAGTTAAGAGTTGATGTTTGAGTGACGGTTTTTCCATCAACCAGCGCCCATCTACGATCAACCTTGTTAACAAAACTTCTAGGAGCTGCCCAAATGAGTGATATTCTCGACGATCTGAACAAACAGTCGTTGGATAATTTGATGTTTGAGGACCGCGTATTTCCCGTACCCGAAGCGTTTAAAAAGCAAGCCAACGTGAATGACGACCGCCTGTTCAAGCTCGCCGAAACCGATCGTCTGAAATACTGGGAAGAGTGGGCCCGGAAGCTCGACTGGTTTACGCCATGGAACAAAACTCTCGAATGGGATTCGCCCTATTCGAAGTGGTTTTTAGGCGGAACGCTCAATGCGTCCTATAACTGTCTTGACCGTCACATCAAGAACGGATTGGGCTCCAAGATCGCCTTTTACTGGGAAGGGGAGAACGGAGACCGCCGCACGGTTACCTATCAGCAGGCTTATGAAGAAGTTAATAAATTAGCCGGCGTTCTCAAAGGGATGGGTGTCCATAAAGGCGACCGCATTTCCATTTATATGCCGATGATCCCCGAGGCCGCGTTTGCCATGCTCGCGTGCGCGCGCATCGGAGCTCCGCATTCGGTCGTCTTCGGCGGATTTTCAGCCGAGGCGCTCAGCGAACGCATCAATGATTCGCAATGCAAAATTTTGATCACGGCCGACGGAGGTTACCGCCGCGGCAATATCGTCGATCTTAAGGGAATGGCGGACAAGGCGCTCGAAACCTGTCCGACCATTGAAAAAGTGATCGTATCACAGCGTACTAAAAATTCTGTTTCGATGAAATCCGGCCGCGATTTCTGGTATCACGATCTGATGAAGGACGCGACGGCATCTTGTCCGGCTGAGCCGATGGATGCCGAAGATCTTCTCTATATTCTTTACACCTCCGGTTCAACCGGAAAACCCAAAGGCATCATGCACACAACCGGCGGTTACATGACGGGCGTGTATGCCACAACTCAGATTGTCTTTGATTTGAAACCCAACGATGTTTTCTGGTGCACGGCTGACGTCGGATGGGTGACGGGGCACAGTTATTTTGTTTACGGTCCGATGGCGAACGCCGCAACGCAGGTGATGTATGAAGGGGCGCCGGATTGGCCGGAACGCAACCGTTTATGGAAAATCATCGAGCAGTACAAAGTGACGATCCTGTACACCGCTCCGACAGCAATCCGCGCCTTCATGAAGTGGGGGACGGAATGGCCGAAGAATTGCAATCTCTCGAGCCTGCGTCTGCTCGGAAGCGTCGGCGAACCGATCAATCCGGAAGCGTGGATCTGGTATTACGAAAATATAGGCGGGAGCAAATGTCCGATCGTCGACACGTGGTGGCAGACCGAAACAGGCTCCATCATGATCTGTCCTTTGCCCGGTCTGACACCATTAAAGCCCGGCTCGGCGACGAAAGCATTGCCGGGCATCGAAGCGGATGTGTTAAGTGAATCGGGCTCCATCATTGCCAAAGGCGGCGGCATTCTCGCCATCCGTTCGCCGTGGCCTTCGATGCTGCGCGGCATCTGGGGCAATCAGGAACGTTATAAAAATACCTATTGGAGCAAATGGAAGGGAAAATATTATTTCCCCGGCGATGGTGTTGTGCGCGACAAGGACGGTTATCTCTGGCTCATGGGCCGCATCGATGACGTCATGCTTATTGCCGGCCACAACATCGGCACTGCGGAGGTCGAAAGCGCGCTTGTCGATCACAAGTCGGTCGCCGAGTCTGCGGTCATCGGTGTCAAAGATGATCTCAAAGGACAGGCTATTGTCGCGTTCGTTATTTTGAAAGAAGGCAACAACCCGACGCCGGAAATGGAAGAGGAATTAAAAAAGCATGTTACCGGAAAGATCGGATCTATCGCCAGGCCCAAGCAGATTATTTTCACGGCGGATGTTCCCAAGACGCGCAGCGGTAAGATCATGCGCCGGCTTTTGCGGGATATCGCCGAAGGCCGCGCGCTGGGTGATGTGACTACTCTGGCGGACGGCGGTGTCGTGGCCAAATTGAAAGAGAAGTACGACGAGGCATAGCGTAGGGGCGGGGTATCCCCGCCCTAAATAACGGGCCGGAAGACCCGGCCCCTACAGACAAAAAACAACCATCAATTAAGGGAGGATATGTGAATCAATCCAATATTGCAACTTTGAAGAAAACCAGAAGTATGTGTTTGTTGTACGGCATCGTGAGTATGACCGCTGGATTGATCAGTTTTTCCGTCTTAAATGAGGATGGTTTGGGAATAGTCATGGTGGCTGTCGCGGTCCTGGGATTTTGGCGTATTTCCCATAAGGTCAAGTCTATCCTGGCCACGGAAGGCTCGAACTAATTTTGGTCTGAACTAAAGAACAGACTGGACAAGAAGTCACAAGGTCACAAGACACAGGTCACACATAAGATGGAGCAGTAATCCGTCAGGATGGGGCGTGTGACTTGTGCCTTTGTGACCTTGCGTTACATGTTTGTTAATGTGTTGCGAAAGCTATGTCTGTCTCACAAGCCCATCAATGCGCGGAACTCATCGAGCAAGCGTCTTCGATCGTAGTTTTAACTGGTGCCGGAATTTCAACAAATGCCGGCATACCCGATTTCCGCGGGCCGCAGGGCCTCTACGTCACTAAAAAATACGATGCCGAAAAGATTTTCGACATCGCGCATTTTTACAGTGATCCGAATCCTTTTTATGAATTCGCTCATGATTTCATTGGTTTGGAGGAAAAGATCCGTCCGACCGCGGCTCATCAATTTTTGACGACGCTGGAAGAACGCGGAATACTTTCCGGAATCGTTACTCAAAACATCGATTCTCTCCACCAGAAGGCGGGTTCGAAAAAAGTTTTTGAAATGCACGGCAGTTTCTGGCAAAGCGGATGCATTGAATGCGGGGCGCCTTATTCGTATGAAGATTTGAAAGAGCGTATGCGCAAAGATTTTGTGCCCCGTTGCACGTGCGGTGCGGTCATCAAACCGGACATTGTGTTTTTCGGAGAGAACGTCAAGTATTACGAAGAAGCCGCGCTGCTTGCCCGGGATTCCGATCTGTTTATGGTGATCGGCTCGTCATGCGTGGTCTATCCGGCGGCGAGGATCCCGACGCTGGCGCCGGAGAAGATCGTGCTGATCAACAAGGGTAAGGTTCATCTGGATCTGTACAACATCGTTATGGATGTTCAGGAAGATGCGGATGAGTTTTTAACTCAAGTATTAGCATGTTTAAAGTGGTAAGAGGTAAGTGATACGTGGTAAGAGGTTGATGTTTATGGGTAAATATTTAAGTGCAAGAATTAGAAATTTCTTTCATTTCGTTTCAAGTGCCAGCGATCTGCGCATGAGGTTGCAATACCATATAACACGTTTCATACCACGTACCACCGGGTTGAGGATCGGTTGGCTATACCACGTACCACTCATCGTTTGTTATCTTTTGTTTGTTCCCCAATCTCATGCCCAGGAACTCCCGCTCGATCTCATCAAACTTCCGCCGGGCTTCAAGATTGATGT
>JAGNTT010000126.1 GCA_017987425.1 Candidatus Omnitrophota bacterium | reverse complement strand
GACTTGGGCGATGTCGATGAATTCCTCGGTCTGTTCGATGGAGGTGATGCGGCAGCGGTCGGCGTCGACGGAAGGATGATCGATCCCTAAATATTGCGCGATGCCGGCGCGGAGCGCTTCCCATTCCAGATGCAGGATAAACTGCTTTTCCTCATCATCAACAATCTTTAAATCGTTGGCAACGGTCTGATACTCGTGGTCCAGAATTTCTTCCAGGGCCATCCCCTTGCAGTATTCGGAATAACCGGTATTGCCCGTGATCTCGCGCGAACAGGTGATCTTGGCAAAATCGAATTTCACCAGCCGTTCGTTTAAATCCAGGCGGATATTGAGTCCTGAGGAACTGTCGTTGCAAGGCATAATACGCTACTTTCTAGCTTGGAAGCACAAGCGCACAAGTCACAAGAGCACATGAGGAACACAGGTACACTTGTGCACTTTTGTGCTCTTGTGCACGTGTGTTCCTGTGCTCTAGTATATCTTCCTTTGCTACTTTGGCAAGCCCGCCGCCCGGCGCTCGGCTTCCTGCCGGAGGGCGGCCATGGAAGGGTCTCCTTGGAACAAAGCGGCGGAATCGGAGATGACTTTGACCGTTTCCTGAAAATACCCGTGCATGAAAAGTTCACGGGCGGCAAAACGCAGAACGGTCTGAGGGTTAAGCGAATGCGCGGATAAATGCTCAACGATCTCAATATAGGATTTCTTGTCATTAAGAAAATAATACGCCATCATCAGATAAAGTTCCGCTTCGCTTTGATCGGGATCGCGGTCCAGCGACTGGTTCAAAAATTCAACGGCTTTATCGAATTTTCCCGACCGGTAAAATAAAACGCCGTAAAGGCGGTACACGTCCGACTGACGGGGATCGACCGTGATCGAAAGATCGAGCAGTGCGATGCCGGCTCGCGGATTTCCCTTTTCCAGATGGCATACGGCCAATTCATTAATCGCTTCGATATTCATGGAATTAAGTTCGACCGCTTTGCCGAGTGCCTCCTTGGCTTTGTCGTAATCGCCGCGGCTGCGGGCGATGTCTCCGAGCCGACGGTACCACATACTCTGAGTGGCCGCTGATTTCGAACGTTCAATCAGATACATCACTTCCCTCTCATCGCTGTCAAAACGCATTTGGATCTGTTCGTACGCGACGGTAAAGCGCTGGCGTTCCACGGCCTGGACATTGCGAAGCAAAGTCTCTTCGTTCACCCAGTAATAACCGCCTATCATCGAAAGAACAATGTAGTAAAAAACGAGACCGCTGAAGATGGCTTTGCGGAAAAATATGATCCGTATCTTTTCAATCATGACCGCTAAGAGCAAAACGAATCCGACCGCCTCAAAATAAAGAAAATGTTCGGACAGGACGGGCCCGAGGCGTTCCATGATCCGCGCGATGACAGCAAACTGCAGAATTCCGACGAAAATCCAGGAAACCCCCAAGAGTACCGCGGGAATGTCGCGCCGGTCTTCATTCGAACGGATGAGCCCTAAGTATAAAAGCCCGAGGCATCCGATGAACCACACATGGGCCAGGATAAATCCATAAGGAACCGACACTAAAGCCGAACGCGGCATCAAAAAACGCAGGACATAATCGCCGCCGAGACTGATACCTTGAATAATGCCGTTCCAATCAAGCGGCGCGCCGCCGTTGATGGGAAGAAACTTGAGCCGCGCCACATAATAAGCGGCCGCGATAAGCCCGAAAAATGAGGTGAGGATGACGGTACGCCTGAGCTGGCGCGTCAGAAAAAGGGCCGTCATAAACACATACGCGATGTTCAGCAGCGCGGTCTCTTTGCACAGAAGCGCGCCAACAAAGAAAGCAGCGCTCCCCCACAAAAGAATTTTCTTGTCGTTACGGATAAAGGCGGCCAGAAGCGTGAGAGAACCCAATCCAAAGAACGCCGACAGCAGATCGCCGCGCCCGACGATGTAACGCACCGACCATTCATGCACCGGAAGAACACAAAACAGAATCGCCGCGATCCCCGCCCGTTCGGCCTTGCCGAAGAGAAGATAAAAAAGCGCGAAGACCAAAAGACAGTTGAGAACATGGATCCCCGCGTTGACCAGACGCTGGGCATAAGGATTAAGTCCCCAGAGTTTGTAATCGAGCGAGAATGAAGCTGTCAAAAGCGGCCGGTAATAATTGAGTTTCGACTCCGTCTGGCGTTTGGCCGAATCAAAAAGTCCCGAGCTGAAGATGCCCGCGGCCGACGGATTCTTGACGACGGGATTACGGGCGATCACATAATGGTCGTCAAGCACGTAACCCATCCGCGGGTTGGGCCAATAGATCAGGAGCGCCGCCAGGATAACGGCGACCACAATCCACCAGAGAGATTTGGGGTTCAGTGAAGAAGCGATCATAAAAATTGTTCGACGATATGAACCATCCGGTCGTATTCCTTGTGCCCGAACGATTCGTACAAAAGGTTTTTCGTCCGATCACAAAGGATCCAGGACGGCGTTCCGCTTAAATGATTGGCGCTGAATGTATGCGCCCGGAATTTCTTCTTAAGAAAATATTCCTTGAGCTGGTCTTTGATCGAACGTCCGGCCTCGGAATCGTCCACGCTTAATTCCGGATGTTTGGTGCAGAACGTCTTGATATCGTCTTCCAGATAGGCCGGGTCGTTGGGCGCTATAAGATCAAAGGCGACATCGAAGGAAATTTTCAAAGGAAAACTGGTATAACCGGCTTTTTCCAGCACCTTGCGCGTCTCCCCCACAATGTGCCCGCTCTCCAGAAGCCTGAGTGTGTTTCCGACGGTATTAAGATCAAAATCTTCAAACGCGGTGGAAAGCGCCAGCACATTCAAACCTTTGGCGCGGTATTCCTCATGCAGCCGGATCGCGAGCGGAAGCGCGTAGGCGAAACAGCCGGGGCAATTCACCTGGAACACAAGAATCATGTTCAGGTCTTCAAGCCCGAAGTCTCCCTGGAGAACTTCACTGTATTTCAGATCGAATTTCTGCGAATGCATACATTAAAGAATTTATATTTCTTTCAGCACTATGGTTTCTTTGCGCGCGACACTGTCCCTGACGAATTCAACAACGACCTTGTCCCCCTCCTGATGATTTTCTTCGGCGATGGCCAAGAGGTCGTCATTCGTCTCCACCTTTTTTCCGTCGATGGAGATGATAAGATCCCCCAGCAGAACGCTTCCGAGAAGATTGTTCCGCGTTCCCTGCAGACCGGCCTGCTCGGCGGGACTTTCGGGAACGACTTCGAGCACGAGCGCGCCGGCAAGACCGATGTGCTCGCGGATGGCGTCCGGCACGAGCGTAACGCCGATCCCTAAACGTTTGACATGGCCGAATTCAATCAGCTGCGGCACGATGCGTTTGACCGTATCCACCGGAATGGCAAATCCGACACCCGCGTAGGCGCCCGACGGGCTGAAGATGGCCGCCGTCACGCCGATCAGTTTCCCGGAAGAATCCAGAAGCGGGCCGCCGGAATTCCCCGGATTGATGGGCGCGTCTGTCTGGATCATGTTTCCTATTTTACGCCCGGTCATGGCGCTGATGGAACGCCCGAGCGCGCTGACGACACCCGTCGAAAGCGAATGGTCGAGGCCGAAAGGATTACCGATGACCATGGTTTTCTGTCCGATTAAAAGATTGCCGGAACTTCCCACCGCGATCGGCGTCAGTTCCGCCGGGGACGCGTTGATTTTGAGCACCGCAAGATCATGATCGGGAGAAACACCGACCACGCTGGCATCGTAAGATTTTCCATTGGCAAAAACCACTTCGATGCGGTCGGAGCCGTAGACCACATGAAAATTGGTGATGATGTTTCCGTTCTTATCCCACACAAAACCGGAGCCGGCGCCCGTCGGAATCGCATAAACATCGAGCGAAAAGATGTCCCACTGCAGCGAAGAATTTTTAATAAAGACAACCGACGGCGAAACGGTCTCGAAAACAGCAATGCGCTTTCTCTCCTCCGGCTCAAGATTCGCCAGAGCCGATTCTTCCGCAGGAGTTTTGTCGGCAAAGGCATTGCCCGCGCATCCGAACAAGAAAATTAAGAATAGAATACATGCGATGTTTTTAGTCATCTGAATTTCCCCATTTAAAAAGAGATCACAAAAAGACCGATGATGCACGCAAAAGCCATAAACCAGACAATGGAACGAGGATTAGGTTTGTCCGTGATATAAAAAATGCAATACAGCATGCGGCAGATTACAAAGGAAACCGCGAGCGCATCGATCGAGGTTTGGGCCGCGCCGCACTGGTGCGCGATGATGACCCCGGCGGCAAACGGCGGGAACGCCTCATAAGAATTGTTCTGGGCGTAATGCGCTCGTTTATGCTTTCCTTGTAATTTTTCGAGAAATTCCCTCGGGCTGCGGTTGTCATAGCCTTTTGAGCCGAACTTCGCGTAGCCGACACAGACCAGCGGAATAAAGACCGAAATCAAAACACATATATAAGCGACCGTCATGGCAAAGCCCTCAGGTATTCTGTTTAATCCGCGAATAAATAAATGAAACACCCAGCAGCACCGCGCCCAGGAAGATCACGACGATGATTTTGTAAATCGTGTCAGCTCCGGCGAGATCATACAAGAAAATGCGGATGCAAGCGAGCACAAGCACACCCAAAGCTGAAAACCGGAAAGCTCGGTTCTTCAAGAAGAACCCGCCCACCAGCAGACCAAGCCCCAGAAGCGTCCAGTGAAGCGTCAGCCAGCGCGCCGGAGAATCATCCGCCATGATCGTTGTCAGCACCAGCGCGCCGACGGACGGAAACGCATAAAAATAAAAATCTTTCTCTTCCCGAGCGAGCGAATCCCTAACGCGTGCCATGTTGACCAACAAACCCATCGCGAAAAAGCACGCGGCGATCACGACCCCAGCCAGAATATCGTGCTGCAGCACCAGCGATCCCAGGGTATACACTTTTGAAGACGAAATATCGACGGCAAAAAAACGCAGGACAACACCGAAGCCGAGGAGAGCCCCCATTGCGCGGTAAATGATTTCCTTGTAATAAACCCCGAGGCCGAAAAGCATGAGCATTTCCGTGACCCACCAGAAACTGATGCTCAAGTCCTTGAAACGGATGACTACGGCCAGCGACGCCAACCCGATCGCGAGCGCGCAGTGCACAACAGTCATTGTCGGTTTCTTAAAAAGCCGATTGCCGGCTCCGGCGAAAATGTGCGCGGCGGCAACCAGCATCAAAAAAGAAAACTTCATATCGACATCGAACGGTTTGAAGTGTCCGATCTCTTTCAAACCGAAAAAAACAAAAGCCGACGTATTCAAAAGGATCCACGGAAGCATCGCCTTGGATGGTCCCGCGTTCTTCCACTCTTTCGCCAGGATCGTCACAAAAAACACGACCCAGGCCGTGACGAGTAGGCCCATCACAATCTGAAATTGTTCCGGCAGGACCGACCCGTTAAACAGCGGAACCACCTGATGCCGCAGCGCCACGGTATACATGGTATAGGCGCCGACGATGCCGGTCATCAACAGTTCATCCCAGTTGAATTTGAAGGAAAGAAAAGAAAGGCTTCCGATCAACATCGCCCAGAAGAAGACGGATGAACCATCCAATCCGCCGATCGCCATCGTCAGGAAACCCAAGAAATAACTCATGGCGGTCACGATCCACGAACGGTATTTCAAATTGTACTGCACGGCGCAGACGGTCACCAGCCACAGCAATACAAGTTCGACCAGCGGGTTGGTGATGACACGTGTCGCGGGCACATAATGCATCGCGTACGTCACGAGATAAAACAAACCCCACGCGCCTCCCAGAATTCCCCA
>JAGNTT010000017.1 GCA_017987425.1 Candidatus Omnitrophota bacterium | reverse complement strand
GTTCTGACGGAAGCGATGTCGGCGGGTGTTCCTATTCTGGCGGTCGATGCTCCGGGGGTCCGTGAAGTCGTCAAGGACGGGGCGAATGGCCGCCTGCTGCCGGCTCCCGACATGGAACAGTTCACTGCCGCGTTGGAATGGTTCGCGCAGCTGCCGTCCGAAGAAGTCAAGAAGATTAAAGTTGAATGCCGGAATACCTCCGAGTCTTTTGCGATGCCGGCCATGGTCAAACGGGTCAACGACATTTATATTTCTCTTGTCGTCGACGGGTTTATCCGCCGCCAAAGTGATGACAACAATTGGACAAAGACGGCCCGCCTCATTACGGCCGAGTGGGAGCTCATCAAGAATTTAACCAAAGCAACCGGGGCGATGATGATCGGTTCGAACGAAGAACGTACGCAAACACCGGGAGGTGGCGAACTGGCCCTCGTTTGATGCATTAAAGAACCGAATGACACCGGGCCTTGGCATGGACAAGAGTTCTCGCGCTTGCAGTCTTGTTCCGGCTGGGTAATGAAGGAGGGTTGTTATGTGGCAGAAAGAAGATCTCCAGAACATGGTTCGCGAGAAAATGGGAGATTATCTGTTCGTTGTCGTTTCAAATACTCAGCCGTATGTCCATGTCCATAAACGCAACGGTATTCAGTGCCACCGCGGGGTGGGCGGGGTTGTTACCGCTCTTGATCCCGTGATGCAGGCCTGCCAGGGTTTATGGGTTGCCACTAGTAACGGAGATGCCGACCGCCAGGTCAGCGGCACCGACGGAAAAGTCCGCGTGCCTCCGGAAGATCCCGCCTACACATTAAAAAGAATATGGCTCGCCAAGGAAGAATTGGAAGGTTATTACTATGGTTTTTCCAATGAAGTCCTTTGGCCGCTGTGCCATATGGCTTTTAAACGTCCCGTATTCCGGCCGACGGATTGGGAATGCTATAAAGAGGTCAATCGTAAATTTGCCGATGCCGTACTTAAGGAAATCGGAGACCGTAAAGCTTTAGTCTGGATCCAGGATTATCAATTGTGCATGCTTGGGAAATACCTTAAAGAAGCCGCGGCCAAGCAGATGATCACGGCCCACTTCTGGCACATTCCATGGCCGAGTTACGAAGTCTTCCGCATCTGCCCTCAGAAAACGGAAATACTCGACGGGCTTTTAGCCAACGACCTGCTGGGATTCCATACGCGTTATCACTGCAACAATTTTTTTGACGTCATCGATCGCGAACTCGAAAGCAAGATCGACCGTGAACGGCTCTCGGTTGTCCGGGCTTCCCATGAGACGCTGGTGCGTTCCTATCCGATCAGCGTCGATTACGAGCAGATTGTCGAGATGGTCGAATCGCCGGAGGTGAAATCCTTCCAGGAATCGTTGGTTCAGGAATATAATTTGAAGGGCCTGAAAGTGCTGGGCGGTCTGGACCGCATCGATTACACCAAAGGCATTCCGGAAAAACTGCTGGCGCTCGATGTGCTGCTTGAGCGCCATCCCGAATGGATCGGGAAGGTTGTTTTTCTGCAGATCGGGGTCATCAGCCGCCTGCACATCCAGCAGTACAAGGACTTGAACGACGAAATCAATGCCCTTGTCGAGAAGATCAACTGGAAATACGGCAATAACGACTGGAAGCCGGTTATTTTCGCCCGCCGGTCTTTTTCGCTGACGGAACTTCTGGCGCTTTATGCCATCAGCGACGTCGCCCTCGTTGCTTCTTTACATGACGGCATGAACCTTGTGGCCAAGGAATATATTACGGCCTGTCCGAAAAACAAAGGCATGCTTGTTTTAAGCCAGTTTACCGGAGCGGCGCGAGAGTTGACGGATGCCATTCTGATCAATCCTTACGATGTTGTTGAATTCGCGGAAGGAATTTACACCGCCTTGCAGTTAAGCGAGGAGGAACGGTCCAAGCGCATGGCAAAGATGCGGGATGTCGTGCAGACAAAAAACATTTACCGCTGGGCCGGCAAAGTCATTTCCGATTTACTCAAGTTTGAATTTAAGGAAGATAAGCAAGATGCCACGGGAGCATTTGTTTAAACATTGGGATAAGCTGAAGGAAGATTTCATCGGGCGTGACATGTTTTTGTTCCTGGACTTCGATGGGACGCTTTCGCCTATTGCCTCGACGCCGGACGAAGCTGTTTTGCCCAAGGAGAATAAACTGCTTCTGGAAAAGCTGGTCAAGGCCAGGAACTGCCGTGTGGCGGTTGTCAGCGGACGCGCCTTGGCCGACATCCGTCATCATGTGATGCTCAAAGAGATGATTTATGTGGGTAATCACGGCTTTGAAATCGACGGACCGGAAATTCATTTTGAAAGTATCAGTTCACCCGAGATCAACCGCCTTCTCGACAGGATAAAATCCGAGCTGGCGGCCGCTTTCGCTCCGATCGAGGGAGCGATGATCGAAGACAAGGGTTTGACGATCAGTCTTCATTACCGGCTGGTGAGCCCGGCGGACATTCCGCTCGTGCAGAAAACGTTTGAAAAGGTCTGCAGGGTCTATGAACAGCAGAAGCAGATCGTTGTTTTCACGGGCAAGAAGGTCATCGAAATCCGACCGCCCATTTTGTGGAACAAGGGCACGGCGGTGATGTGGCTTCTGAAGAAATACAAGATTCCACTCGGGAAAAACAGCCCTTGTATTTATTTTGGGGATGATACGACGGATGAGGACGCCTTCGATTCCCTTCGCGATGTAGGGGTGACAGTGGTCGTCGGCGGCGATGCTTCATTGCAATCCAAGGCCGGTTATTTTGTTAATAACACGCAAGAGGTCACGGCTTTTCTTAAAGAAATGCTGGGGTTTCTCGAGAGCCGTGTCTAACATTAAATCATGGAGGTGTGTGTGGCCAATGAGCAGAATTACAATCACGGGCTGATCGGCAACTGTACCAGCGCCGCGCTCGTTTCACCCGACTGCAGCATCGAATGGCTGTGCCTTCCTTTTTTCGATTCTCCGTCGCTGTTTGCCTCGATCCTGGACAAGGAGAAGGGCGGGTTCTTCCGCATCCGTGGTGTCGATACCGTACGCGTCCAGCAGAGCTATATACCCTACACCGCCATCATTAAAACAGTTTTTGAAACTAAAGACGGTGTTTTCGAGGTCCGCGATTTCATGCCGCGCTTCGGCACCTCGAGCCGGGTGGTTTATTGTCCGTCCGAAATCCATCGCGACATTTACGTCATTTCCGGCCGTCCCAAAATCATTTTCGATCTTAATCCCCGGCCCAATTATGCCTTGAGCGACGCCCGCATCTATTATCACAAGGAATACATCAAGATCACGTCTAAAAAAGGGGAGTACAACAGCTTTTATCTGTACAGCAATCTCGATCATAAAAAGATCGTCAGCGGCGAACCGATCGAGCTGGCGGAATCCGCTTACTGTCTTTTGTCCTATCACGAAAAACTTGAGCTGGTGAATCTGTACAAGATTTACGTTGAGTATGAAAAGACCAAGAGCTACTGGCTCGACTGGGTCTACCGCACCCAGCTGCCTGGAAAACACAAGGATATGGTCGTCCGTTCGACGATTACGCTCAAACTGCTGACGTTTCAGCGCACCGGCGCGGTCATCGCCGCTCCGACGACATCCCTGCCGGAAATCATCGGCAAGGACCGCAACTGGGATTACCGCTACTGCTGGGTGCGTGACGGTTCCATGATCGTCGATCTTTACGTGCGCATCGGTCATGTGGATGTGGCTAAGCGTTACATCAATTTTATTTTGAACCGCATGCTTCTGAAGCATGAGAACATCGCGGTCATGTACGGCATTCACGGGGAAAAAGAGCTCACGGAAAAGACGCTGGACCATCTGAGCGGGTATGAAGGATCGAAGCCCGTGCGCATCGGCAACGACGCCTACCGTCAGGTGCAGAATGACCTGTACGGAGAATTGATGGAGACGATCTACACGTATTTCTTCGTGACCCAGCGCAGTGTTTTGTATTCTTATGAGGAGATCTGGACGCTCGTGCGCACGCTCGTCGGAAAAGTAAAGGAGACGTGGCGCGAGCCCGATGCCGGCATCTGGGAACGCCGGGGGCCGCCGGACCATCATGTGCATTCGAAGATGATGAATTGGGTCGCCATGGACCGCGCCGCGAAGATCGCCAAATTCTTCGGCAAGAACGATTACGCGGACAACTGCCTTAAGATCGCCACCGAAATCAAAGAGGACATTCTGAAGAACGGCTGGAATGAGGACCTGCAAAGTTTCACCATGTGCTACGGTTCCAAGGATCTTGATGCGTCCAATCTTTTGATGCTCCATTATGGTTTTCTGGACCGCAAGGATCCGCGCATCATCAAAACTGTTCAAAAGACATATGAAAGTCTGGTCCGGAATAATTTCGCTTTCCGTTATACCGCGGCGGACGATTTCGGCCTGCCGGAAAATGCCTTTATCGTCTGTACGTTCTGGATGATCAATGCTCTTTATCTGATCGGGGAAGAGCAGAAGGCCAGGGACATGTTCGAGAACATCATCAAGCATGCCAATCCGTTCGGGCTTTTCTCCGAAGATATTGAAACGAAAACGAATAGGCTTACGGGCAATTTTCCGCAAGGGTATTCCCATTTGGCCTTTATTCAGACCGTTTTCCTTCTGGAAACGGATTATGACTGGAGCGCTCATTCCCGCCTGGTATTCAATAGTATGCAGGATTGAGCGTTTTTGAGAAAAAGTCAGCCATAGGCGATCTTTCGGGCTAAAAAGCAGGGTCAAGCGTTAATCTTTTATTCATCTTAAATTAATCCTATATCTAGTATGATTCCAAGCGCCTATGGTCCCAGAATTTTTCCATTCCCGCTCGATTCGTATGTCTCTAACGCTTTTACTTGCTTTATGTTTCCTTCCATTTGGAAACTCAGATGCGTTGAATGCCCGAAATGATTTGACCGAATTGAGTCTGGAAGACCTCATGAATCTTGAGGTTTATTCCGCCGCCAAAAAGCCGCAAAAGATGTTCCACACCGCGGCCGCCATTTATGTGATTATGCCCGATGACATCCGCCGCAGCGGTGCGACCAGCATCCCGGAAGTCCTCAGGATGGTTCCCGGCATCAGCGTGCAGAGGGTCAATTCTCACGCCTGGGACATTTCCGCCCGCGGTTTCAACAATTCCGTCTTCGCCAATAAGATGCTCGTTTTAATCGACGGGCGCGCGGTCTATACGCCGCTTTTTGCCGGGGTATTCTGGGATGTTCAGGACGTAGTCATGGAAGATATCGAACGCATCGAAGTCATCCGCGGGCCGGGCGGCGCCGTGTGGGGGGCAAACGCGGTCAACGGTGTCATCAATATCATCACCAAACGTTCACAGGACACACAGGGGACGCTGATTTCGGCCGGGACGGGAACAGAAGAAAAAGGTTTCGGCACGGCGCGCTACGGCGGTAAAGCAGGGGACTGGTATTACCGGTCGTATGCCAAATATTTTGAACGGGGCGAAGGATACCGGCCAAGCGGAACGGCGAATGACGTATGGCAGATTGCCCGCGGAGGCTTCCGGACGGACAGTGATGCGTGGACCGTTCAAGGGGATTTCTATCAGGGTACCGTCGGCCAGCGTACCAATATTTTTTCATTCACAGCTCCTAACAACTATATCATCGACAAACCTGTTCCCGTGATAGGCGGCAACCTGCTCACAAAGTATCAGCAGGAGGACTGGTTCCTTCAGGCTTATTGGGACACAACCCAGCGCGACCTGCATGTTCTGGATGAAAAGAGAAATACTTTTGATGTCGAATACAATCAGAAGGCTCGTGTATTGTCGTCCCACGAACTGAACTGGGGGCTCGGTTACCGTCTGCAGATGGAGGACATTAAGAATACGCCGGGTGCGGCCATTGCCTCCAAATCCAGGCCCGATCATATTATCAGCTTGTTTCTGCAGGATGAGATCTCGATGATGGAGGAGCGGCTCAGGCTTGTTCTGGGCGGAAAAGTGGAACACAATATTTATACGGACGTCGAGGCGCAGCCGAGCGTACGGCTTTCCTATGACATCAATGAGGCCAACATGGTCTGGACCGCGGTTTCCCGCGCGGTGCGCACGCCTTCACGGCTGGAAGAGGATGGGGAAATCATCGGTTCTTTTAGTGCTCCTTCGACATTCAATGAGACCGTCGGCAATCATGATCTTGCTTCCGAAAAGCTCTATGCCTACGAACTGGGTTTCCGTAATCAGCCGTTGACGAATATGTTTTGGGATATCGCTTTTTTTTATAACCATTATGACCGTCTGATCACATTTATTCCCGGTCCGACGCAAACGGTAAGCGGGTTCACAGTCAATACGTTCGAACCAGTTAACGGTCTGAAGGGGGATGTTGCCGGTGTCGAATTGGCAGCCGAAATACAGGTCACCGATTGGTGGAGGATCAAGGATTCCTATGCGTTTACCAAGATGGATCTGAGGACGGACGACGACATCGTTGATCTCGGTCTTGAATCAGTACTGGAAGAAGCGGTGCCGCGGCATTCTTTTTATATGCGTTCTTCGTTCGATCTTCCGCAGCAGTTTGAATTCGATGCGGCGTTGCGTTATTCGGACTCGTTTACCAACGGCAGAGTTCCGGCGCTGATTCAGGCTGACCTTAGCCTGATTAAAACAATCAGGGATTGGGAACTCGCAATTGTCGGGCAGAATCTTTTCCGTAGTCATCAGAAAGAATCGATCTTGACGACCGCAACGCAGACACGGCGGGGCGGATATATCAAAATTACGCGCAGATTTTAAATGATAAGAAAAATCCAAATCATCCTTCTGGCGCTGCTTCTTTCTTGCAACACCTCCTACGGTCAGGCCTTGACCAAAGAAGATGTTAAGGCCGCTTTTATTTATCATTTCATCAATTTCACTGAATGGGAAGTGCCGACAGACGGGCAGTACGATGTCTGTATTCCCGACGACAGACCTCTGCGCGAGACAGCGAGCATGGTCTTTAGCGGGAAGATCATCAATAATCATAAAATTTTTGTCAAGAGCGGCCGGGAAGGCTGTCATGTTCTTGTTTCCGATAACGTTCCCGATTCTGTTAATATGCTGACCATCGGTCCTTTGAGCAAGGGGGGCATGGTCGATTTTCGCGTCGTGGATCATAAATTGAAATTTGCCGTCAACATGGATAACATCAAGAGATCACAGTTGAAGATCAGCAGTCAGCTTCTTAAGATGGCCATTCTCGAGTAATATGCGTTCACCAATTATTAAACAGATCATCGCATTTGGGATCATCAGCGCGGTCATTCCGCTGGTGCTGGCCTGTTTTGGCTTTGGAATCGTTGAGATTTATAAAATCAATAAGAGTTCCATCCAGAAGCTCCAGTCCCAGATAGACATCCTCGCGTACAATCTTCAGCCGACTCTGCTGTTTGAAGACAAGGACGCGGCGTACAAGATATTGCTTTCTCTGAAGCAGGATAATTCCATCACCAGGGCCATTCTTTACAGGGCCAACGGCAAGCCGTTTGCTTCTTATATACCGTCGAAAACGCCGGAGAATATCCGGGTTTCCCGCGATATTCTGTACAACGACAAATATATCGGCAAGCTTGTCATCGGCTCTGTTTATCTGAGCGTGCAGGAAAAATATGTGGCCTATGTGGCCATATCGCTGCTCATTATTCTCATTTCCGTTCCGTTGTCGTTTTTCATTTCGGCGCCGATCCGCAAACAGGTATCGATGGCGGTCACCCAGCTGGAGGAACAATCCGATCGTCTGCGCCAGCTGGCGGACCAGGTGGCCACGACGGAACAAAAGGAAAGAAAGAGGATCGCGGCGCTCATCCACGACCATCTTCAGCAGATTCTCGCGGCGAGCAAAATACAAATGGAGCTCGGGCTGCGCAGGCTTAAAGGCCAGGACTTCGCCAATGCGGAGACAAAACTGGCGCATGGAATCAAACTTCTGGATGAGGCCACCATGGCCGCAAGATCGCTGACGGTTGAATTAAGACCGCCTGTCCTGTATGAGGCCGGACTTGGCGAGGCGTTCAAATGGCTGGCTAATAAATTCAAAGCGGATTACAATTTTGATACCGTTCTGGATACGGAAGAGATTCCGGTCCATGTGAGCGATAATCTGAAAATCCTGATCTTTGAAGCGGTCAAGGAGCTTCTTTTTAACGCGGTCAAGTATGCCGGCGTCACATCCGCTCAATTGTTGTTGAGATACCGTTCCGGTTACATATTCATCAGCGTCGAGGACAAGGGGCGCGGGTTCAACGCCCAGAACGCGGAGAAAATAGCGTCGGCGCACGGATTCGGGCTTTTCGGCATCCGGGAAAGAATCAAACTGCTGCGCGGCTCATACCAGATCACGTCCCATCCGGGCGGGGGCACCAAGATCGAGATGAAGATTCCCGTCTATGAATCCGACGTAAAAGTCGAGCAGGGGCAGGCCCCTGAGAAGGAACTGATACGCAAGACCGGCAAATCGACAAAGAAAAAAATGAATATCCTGTTGGCGGACGATCACAAAATTGTCAGAGAAGGTCTGTTCAATCTTCTGAAGGAAAATGAGGCCTTTAATATCGTGGCGCAGGCGGAGAACGGTCTGGATGCCGTCGAGAAAACAAAATTTTTTCATCCGGATGTCGTCGTCATGGATATCAACATGCCCAAGCTCAACGGCATCGAGGCGACGCGCATCATAAAAAACAGTTATGCCAATATCCACGTGATCGGTTTGTCCGTTCAGGATGAACGCGACGTTGCGGAGTCGATGAAAAAGGCCGGCGCTGTCACGCTGATCAATAAGGCGGGCGATCCCCAGGAATTGGTGGATGCCATTCTTAAGCTGCGCAAGTAAAACGTGTCTGAAACATATTTATAAAACTTGATAATAAAGGGTGTATCTATGAATAATATTTCATGCTCACGGATCAAAACAATCATTGTCGACGACAATAAGCAGATCCGTTATCTTGTCCAGGAAATCCTTAGAGGCGAGGATGATATCGAAGTTTGCGCCGAGGCCGAAACGTGGCAGGAGGCCCTCAGGGTTCTTGACGAGCATAAGCCTGATGTGGCCATCTTTGACCTTGTCTTTGATTCCCACTCGGAAACATCAATCCTTGAGGAAATGGCCAAGATCAATCTGACGGCAAAGATCATCATTCTCTCGGCGCATTCGGAGAATTATTATTCAGCCAAATGTCTCGAGGCCGGCGCCAAGGGATATGTCAGCAAGGACAAAGTCGTCAGTTCCCTCGCGGATGCCATCCGCGCCGTCCATTCCGGCGACAAATTTGTCTCTTCCTGAACCCGTTAAAAGTTAACCGCATCTTAATTAGATCTTCCCTGCCGTTTGTTATACCAAGCAGCAGGGATTTTTTTGTTCAATGCAGAAGCATTGAACAACCCCCACTGCCGCATTTTGCTTTGAACTTTCAAAGACCAAAGCAAAATGAGTGGGGGTGATACCCCAATCGACGGTAATTAAAGATTTTTAGTATTTTTTTAATCTTCCTTTAATGTCGTTTTTTTTATACTTCAATTAACAAGAAAGAGGAGGTGTTAGATGCCTGCGAAGAAAATTTTAGATAAAGCCAAAAAGGCTAAAAGAAAAGTAAAAGCTCCGACAACACAGGCCGGTGAGTTTGTGCGGGAGGAAATGTATTATTCGGGAGATGGTAAGCGCGCGCCTCGTTCGAAAAAACAGGCGGCCGCATTAGAGCTTCCCAAGGCGCCCCGTAAACCGCGGAACCGGTCTGCCCACACATATCAGACCGCCGATGTCCATCCCTACAGGGATTATTACGCGGACCGGTCACAGGCCATTTTAAGGCTTCTGGAAAAGGAAGAGCGTCAGCCGGAAATACCTAACGATATTTTTTCACAGTATGGGCAGGAGCCGTCCCGTTTTAATAACTATTTTTAAAGAACGGGGTTTTACAGTTTTTAATGAATTTAAAAATAGCATTCAAAACCAACAAAGGAGAATAACTATGAAATACATCATGACTTTAATGGCGGCAATGATTTTGTGTTTGGCCCCTTTGTCCGCGCGTGCAAACAAGGAATTTGATGTGAATGACAAAGTCCAGAAATTAAAAGTCGCTCTTGGTTTAAACCAGCAGCAGGAAGCGGAAACCAAGACCATCATGGAAGACTACAAGAAATCGGTTGAACAGGCCGGCGACGCCAAGGAAGAACGTCTCAAAAATGTTCTTTCCGCCGAGCAGTTTGACCAGTGGGGCAAGATGAAAAAAGAAATGAAAAAAGAACACGGTGATAAAGATTAAACGCCGGGGTATCCTGCCTGTCCGTGGGCAAGGAGGTTTCCATGAAAACGAGCATGCCGGCTGTGACGTTCTGCAACGTTGAAGAATGCGCTTACAACGATCATGAGAATTGCCGGGCCGCCGCAATTACAGTGGACGGCCCGGAACCCCTTTGCGATACCTTTTGCAAGAATCAAGAAAAGGGCGGTATCGCACAAGAGGTCGGAAGCGTCGGCGCCTGTAAAATGGAACGTGCATACACAATGATCATTTTGAATGCACGGCCCACGGGATCCATATTTCCCTGCACGACGCAAAACCCGAATGCGATACCTTCAGTGTGAAGTTACTATAAATATCCTAAGTTCTCGGCGTCTCCGCTTCCCCGCTGCGGAGCTGACACTCTGGGAAAGCATTGTTCAATGCAAAGGAGATAGTTATGGCTAAATGTGAAACTTGCGGAAACATCTACGACAAGACGTTTGAAATCCGATTTAAACAACAGGTCCATACTTTTGATTCCTTTGAATGCGCCATTCAGGCGCTTGCTCCTATCTGTTCGCACTGCGGCTGCAAAATCATCGGCCATGGCGTCGAGGAAAACGAAGTCATCTATTGCTGCGTCCATTGCGCCAGCGAGTCGGGTGCTCATATCGTGCAGGACAGAGATTAGGACGGAAATAGAGGTGCGTGATGATAGCGACTGAAACAAAAACCAACGATCCCGAACAAGCCAAACTATTCTTTGAACAGAAGCTCTCCTTTACCACAGGCCCGGTTGAAGTCAGCCGCAAGATCAATGAGGGCGCGGAGATCAACATCGTCGACGTCCGTGCGGAAAAGGATTATCAGGCCGGACACGTGCCCGGGGCCGTCAACATTCCGAAGGAACTCTGGAGTTCTCAGGAAGGTTTAAGCCGGGACAAGATGAACATTTTGTATTGTTATACGCAAACCTGCCATTTGGCGGCAAAAGCGGCGGTCGAATTCGCGACCGACGGTTATTCCGTAATGGAGATGGAAGGCGGATTTGAAGCCTGGGAAAAAAACAAACTGGAAGTCAAAACATAGGAGAATGCCATGAAAAAGCAAAATCGGATTCGGGAAGAAGTCAAAGAGCAAAAGACGAATAATTTTTCTTCCCGGCAAGAGCAAAATGTAAGCACGATCAGTGAAGAAGATATTCGCCGCCGAGCCTATGAACTCGCGGAAGTGCGCGGATTTGAACCGGGGCACGAAGTTGAGGACTGGCTTGAAGCTGAAAAAACTGTCAAGCTGGATGATTAGTCATTTCAGCATTGGGGGGCGCCCTCAAGTAACTATCTCTAAAATTACTTTTTAGGGAAGACAAAGAGGGTGTGGTGGGCTTTCATTTGAGAACCCATTACTATTTAGCCACCACAGTCCCCCCGCAAATTTGAACCCATCGGGCATCTTTTTTGCTTCCTTACCCGATGGTTCATCCCGAACGAGTACACGAGAGAGGGATCTCTAAACTCCCTATTAAACCTCTGCGAATGAATAATTTGCAGAGGTTTAATCTTTTTACGGCACGGCGTCAGAAAAATTGACGAAACAGGGGTTTACCTTTATGATTGTGCCATATAAATAAGCGGTTTAACGCAATTTGCAGGAGCGGGGTTACCCCGTCCCTTACCATATGAACACATCGAAGATCATCCAAAGAATTCTGCCGTACATCAACAGTCTGCTGATCATTTTTCTGACCACGTTTTTGGGTTCGTCGGTCCGGACTATCTTCGGTCCGATGAATCTGGACATGTTTTATCTACTGATCGTGGTTATGATCGCCATCCGCTGGGGGCGAGGTCCCGCGATCATGACCTCGATCGCGAGTGTCTTCATGTTTAACCATTTTTTTGTTCCGCCGCATACGTCGGTCAATGGGTTTGACATTCAATCGGCCTCCATTCTGATTGCCTTTCTGATCGTCGGATTTCTGGTGAGTACGCTGACTTCCAAAATCAGAGAGCAGGCCATCGAAGCGAGCGAGCGCGAGCAGCAGGCCACCATGCTTTATCAGTTAAGCAAGGACCTGGCCTCTTCCGATTCATTCAAAGAAGTTCTCGAAGTCCTGCGCGTGAAGATCGGCGAGATTTTCAATTGTTATGTGACGGTTTTTTTTAAGGAGAACGGGCATCTGGAATTGATCAGCAGCGATCCCGAGTTTCCTCTGACCGAGTATGAATTGGGGATCACACAATGGGTTTCGGAAAACGGCCAGCCCGCCGGATCATGCACCAACATGTTCAAGGAATCCAAAGCCCAATATTTACCGCTAAAAACGGCGCAGGGAGTTTTAGGTGTTTTGGGTGTGTTTTTCAAGGAAGATAAGGTCGTCTGCAATCCGAAGGAAAATTATCTGTTGAACACGCTGGCCAACCAGGCGGCGATGGCGATCCAGCGCACCAAGCTGGCGGAAGTTTCCCATCAGATCGAACTCCTGCGCGAGACGGAAAAACTTCAGACCGCGCTTTTGAATTCCATTTCGCATGACTTGCGCACGCCGCTTGTTTCCATCATGGGCGTATTGGATACTTTATTGCATGATTCCTCGTCGCTGGATTCGCAGACGCGCGAGGAATTGCTTGCCACCGCTTACGCGGATTCCGATCATCTCAACAGGCTCGTGAGCAATCTGTTGGACATGACGCGCCTGGAGGCCAAGGCGCTCAAGTTTCACATCGAGCCGTGCGAGTTAAGGGACATGGTCGGCTCATCTTTGCAGTCTCTCAAGGATGCCATCGAAAAGCGCAAGATCATCATTGATATTCCCGATGACTGTCCGGAAATTCACATGGACTTTGTGCTGATGATGCGCGTGTTCATCAATCTGGTGGATAACGCGATTAAATATTCTCGGCCGGACTCGACCATCACGATCAGGGCCGAACATTCGGATGATAAAATCAGGATTGATGTGAAGGACGAAGGCATCGGTATTCCCAAAGATGACGTCGTTAAAATTTTTGATAAATTCTACCGCGCGGCCAAACCGCACCAAATCACGGGGACCGGTCTCGGCCTTTCCATCTGCAAGGGAATTGTGGAACTTCATAAGGGTGAGATTTTTGCCCGCAACAACCCGGACCTCGGGGTTACGATGTCGGTCGTTTTACCGTTAATACGGAAAGAGCAGGAAAGTTATGCCTAACGATCAAAGCATGCGCATCCTGATCGTGGATGATGAAAAGACGATAAGGCGTTTTATGAAAGCCACTTTAGTCTCTCACGGATATAACGTGTTCGAGGCGGAAGACGGGGAAGAGGCGATCAACCATGCGATTTATTCTTACCCTGATGTCATCATTCTCGATTTGGGGCTTCCGGACATGGACGGCACCAAAGTTGTCGAACGCGTGCGCGAGCGGTCCAAGATACCTATTATTATATTGTCCGTCCGTGACAGCGAAACCGACAAGATCGCGGCGCTTGATGCCGGCGCGGACGATTATCTGACCAAACCTTTTAAAGTAGGAGAGATGCTGGCCCGCATCCGGGCGGTCATGCGAAGGCTCCTGCCGGGCAGCAACGAAACGATTTTCACAGTCGGAAAGCTCTCGTTTGATATCGCCAAGCGCACCGTTGTGGTTAAAGGCCGGCAGGTTCATTTGACGCCGATTGAGTACAATCTTTTGAAGATCCTGGTTTTGAACGCGGGAAAAGTATTGACGCATAAGGAGTTATTTAAAGAAGTCTGGAATAAAACCGAAGATTTTGAAGGCATTGCCCATCTCTTGAGGGTTATGATGAGCAATCTGCGCAATAAAATCGAACCCGATCCCAACCGGCCCATTTATATTCTGACCGAACCGGGGATAGGCTATCGGCTGTCCATAGATGTTTAAGTTCGTTGTTCGTTAATCGTTGCTCGTTGATCGAATTTAACCAATTTCTAATGTGCGAACAACTATCAACGATTCCCGACCAACGCTACTGCGATAGAGTTTTACTTTTAAAATTGACCTTTTCTTGACTTGTCCTTGATGGGCATCCCATTTACTATTAATTATTAATAAATAACCAGTTAGGCCATTTTCGAATGCTAGAATATATCGCAATCATAATTGGTTTCATTTTCGCCTGGGCTGTGGCGGCGGTTTTGCTGGGATTGCCGAAGATTCTCGCTCCCAAACGCCCGAGTGTTGCTAAATCGCAGATCTTTGAATGCGGCGTGCAGCCGATGTCCCTGCCCCGCGGTGAAATTCCGGTCCACTTTTATATCGTGGCCATGCTCTTTATCGTGTTTGACGTTGAAATGGTCTTTCTTTTTCCTTGGGCTGTCTCATTCCGCGAGATGGGAATGTTCGGGCTGGTGGAAATGGGCCTTTTCTTGGGAATGGTGATTTTAGGTTATGCCTACGCGTGGAAAAAAGGCGCGTTGGAAATGTGATCATCTAGTAAAGCAGGAAAATATCATGTCGTTAGCGAATTCTGCAGCCAACTTTTTTACATCCAAATTAAACGATGCCTTGGGATGGGCGCGCGCGTATTCCATTTTCCAGTATCCGTTCGTCACGGCCTGCTGCGGCATGGAATACATGTCGACCGCCGCCGGGCATTATGACGTCGACCGCTTCGGCGCCGGCTTCCCGCGTTTTTCTCCCAGACAATCGGACGTTCTTTTCGTCGTCGGGACCATCAGCCACAAAATGGCCCCCGTTCTCAAAACAGTTCATGATCAGATGTGCGACCCCAAGTGGGTCGTGGCCTTCGGTGTCTGCACGTGCACGGGCGGATTTTATGATAATTATTCGACGGTCATGGGCATTGATACCATCATTCCCGTTGATATCTATATTCCCGGCTGTCCTCCTCGTCCGGAAAACGTTTTAGACGGTTTGATGAAGCTCCAGGAAAAGATCAAGAAGGGGGAACAGTCCACAACGCTGTACGACCCCAAAACCAAAGTAGGGCGCCCCGCTGATTTGCAAGGCTATACCATCCAGCAGCACATTAAAAACATAGAAACTTCAAAATGACGCCCTTACAAAGAGTCCAGGAAAAATTTTCGCAAGACATCATCGAAACCCACGCGTTCAGGGGCGATGAGACTGTTATTATCCCTGCGCGCGCTCTGCGTTCTGTGGCTAAATTCCTTAAAGACACCGTCGAGCTTAATTTCAACATTCTGATGGATCTGACCGCCGTCGATTATCTGTTCTTTGCCGGCGGACGCATCCAGAAAGAATCCCGTTTCGAAGTCGTATACCATTTCTATTCCCTCAATCATAACCACCGCCTGCGATTGAAAGTTCCCGTTGCCGAAGAAAATGCCGAAGTCGAGACGCTCTGCGATCTGTGGCCTTCCGCCAACTGGTATGAAAGGGAAGTGTGGGACATGTTCGGCATCCGTTTCAAGGGGCATCCGAATTTGAAGCGCATTTTAATGTACGAAGAATTTAAAGGGCACGCGTTGCGCAAAGATTATCCGTTTAATAAACGCCAGCCGCTGATCGGTCCGCAGAACTAAAGGTAAATGTAATGAGTGAAAACCGTTCCATGATGTTAAACGTAGGTCCGTCGCACCCGGCGATGCACGGGGTCATCCGCCTCATCATGGAGCTCGAGGGTGAGAAGATCAAGGACGTCAACGTCGAGATCGGCTACCTTCACCGCGCGTTTGAAAAAATGTGCGAGACGGTCATGTACACCCAGTGCTTTCCTTACACCGACCGCCTCAATTACGTTTCTCCTCTGATCAACAACGTCGGGTTTGCTCTTGCCGTCGAGAAATTGCTCGGCATCGACATTCCGGAACGCGCCAAATACATCCGCGTCATCATGAGCGAGATTTCCCGCGTCACCGATCACTTGACCTGCCTGGGCGCATCCGCAATGGAACTCGGCGCCATGTCCGCGTTTCTTTACATGATCAAGGCCCGCGAATATTTGTATGAACTCGTCGAGGAAATTACCGGCGCGCGTCTGACCATTTCTTATGTGCGTATCGGCGGGGTGAAGGCTGATCTGACGCCCGGTTTCGAAGACCGCGCGTTCAAGAAGATCGCCGAAGTCCGCAAGGTTTTGATCGAAGCCGATCAATTGCTCACGCGCAACCGCATTTTCTTTGACCGCGTCAAAGGCATCGGCAAAATTTCAAAGGAAGACGCCATCGCCTACGGCATCACCGGCCCGTTCTTAAGATCGACGGGTGTGTCCTACGACGTCCGTAAAGCCAATCCTTATTTAATCTATGACCGTCTGAATTTCGAAGTCCCCGTCGGAACGACCGGCGACAATCTCGACCGCTATTTCGTCCGCATGGAAGAAATGGAACAGAGCTTGAGAATGATCGAACAGTGTTTCCAGCAGATCCCCGAAGGTGAGATTTCCGGACAGCTGACCGGAGAAGTCGTTCCCGCCGCCGAGATGGTGGACAAAGCCAAGATGGGACAGACCGAAGGTTTGAAGGGTGAAATGGTCGACCTCGACCCGACCCTGCAGGGAAGCACCAGAAAATATTATAAGTCGATTAATGCCGACCAGAAATCCGTCGTCCTTCCCGCGAAGGAAGACACCTACGGCAACATCGAAGGTTTGATGAACCATTTCAAACTGGTCATGTACGGACACGGCATCCGTCCTCCGGTGGGCGAGGCGTATTTCCCCGTCGAGGGCGCCAACGGCGAGCTCGGATTTTACATTGTCAGCGACGGCCGCGACAATCCGTGGCGCGTGCGCGTTCATCCGCCGTGTTTTCCGATCATGGCCGCTCTGCCCAAATGTCTGATCGGCGAGATGATGGCCGATCTTATTCCGACGTTCGGTTCCGTCAACATGATCGCAGGCGAGTTGGATCGATAGTATGAGATTAAAAGTTCACAAGAACACAAGTCACATGAGCACAGGAAGAACACAAGGCACTTGTGTTCCTCATGTGTTCTTGTGCGCATGTGCTCCTGTGCTCTAATGTCCGGAGGTTTACTATTATTACCGAGGCCTTACGCCCACAAATGGATTACATCACCGCGCAGTATGAAAGCAAACGCGCGGCGCTCCTTCCTTTGCTTCATTTAGTCCAGGAGAAGGAGGGTTTGATTTCACCGCAGGCTGAACAGGAAGTCGCGGATTATCTCGGTCTGCCCGTCGCCCAGGTGCATGAAGTCATTTCGTTTTATCATCTGTTCCGCCAGAAACCGCAGGGCAAATGCCATTTCTCCGTCTGCCAGACGACCGCCTGCTGTCTTTTAGGAGCCGAAGAGGTCATTGAATATATTGAACAGAAGTTGGGCATCAAGCCGGGCGAGGTCACACCCGACGGAAAATTCAGCCTCGGTCTTGTCGAATGCCTGGGCGCCTGCGAGATCGCGCCCATCATGCAGTGCAACAAAGATTATGTGGGATTGCTGACCAAACAGAAAATCGATGAATTGATTAATAAAAATAATTAACCGTAGGGGCGGACATTGTCCGCCCGTACAGGAAATCATGGAAAAAATCGTCACCAGAAATTTTAACCAGCCGGATTCGTACCGCATCGACACCTATATGAGAAATAAAGGTTATGAAGCGGCCCGCAAGGCATTGACTGAAATGCAGCCTGCCGCGATCATCGATGAAGTCAAGAAAGCGAATCTGCGCGGGTTGGGCGGCGCCGGTTTCCCGACGGGTATGAAGTGGAGCTTTATCCCGAAGGACAATCCGAAACCGAAATTTCTCGTCGTTAACGGCGACGAAGGCGAACCGGGAACATTTAAGGACAAATACATTCTCGAACTCGATCCGCACGCGCTGATCGAAGGCATGATCATCGCCTGCTTCGCCATCGGCAGCCATAAAGGTTATGTTTATATCCGCGGCGAATACGTCATATCCATCGACCGCCTGAGAGGCGCCATCGAAGAAGCGAAACAAAGAGGATTTTTGGGCAAGGGCATTTTCGGAACGTCGTACGACCTCGATATCATCGTCCACCAGGGCGCCGGGGCGTACATCTGCGGGGAAGAGACCGCTCTTCTCGAATCGCTCGAAGGTAAAAAAGGATTTCCTCGTCTTAAACCGCCGTTCCCGGCAATCGTCGGTTTGTTCGGATGCCCGACCGTCATCAATAACGTCGAGACATTGGCCTGCGTTCCGCCGATCATTGCCAACGGCGCCGAATGGTATGCCAAATTGGGCTGCGATAAAAACGGCGGCAACAGACTTTTCTGCGTCAGCGGCCATGTCAACAAGCCGGGGGTTTATGAACTTCCCAACGGCACGACATTGCGCGAAATTATTTACGACCATGCCGGCGGCATCCGCAACGGCCGCCAGCTCAAGGCCGTCATTCCCGGCGGTATTTCCGCGCCGCTTTTGACTCCCGACCAGATCGACGTGAAAATGGATTTCGATTCGCTCAAAGCCATCGGCTCGATGGCCGGATCGGGCGGGATCATCGTCATGGACGATACCACCTGCATGGTCAGAGCGGCGATGATCGCGGCGCGTTTCTTCGCGCACGAATCCTGCGGCCAGTGCTCGCCGTGCCGTGAAGGAAGCGGCTGGGTTTACCGCAATGTGAAACGCATTTACGACGGCGAAGGCCGTGATTTTGATTTGCAAAACCTGCCGGGCATCGTCGGCAACATCGGAGGCAATACGATCTGCGCCTTCGGGGACGCCGTCACCATGTCGGTCGGAAGTTACGTTTCGAAATTTAAACATGAATTTGAGCAGCACGTTAAAGACAAACGCTGCGGCATGGCTTCAAACTTGCAAGGGGCTGCGAACTGATATGCCAAAACTGATTATCGACGGAAAAGAAATCGAAGTCGCGGCCGGAACGACCATCATCCAGGCCGCTGAGAAATTGGGGATCGACATCCCGCGTTACTGCTATCATCCGGCGCTGCCGGTATCCGGCAACTGCCGCATCTGCATGGTCGAGATCGAAAAACAGCCGAAACTTCAGATCGCCTGTTACACGCCGGTTGCCGACGGAATGGTCGTCAAAACCAATTCGCCCAAAGTCCTCGACGTGCGCAAAACCGTTTTGGAATTCCTTCTTGTCAATCATCCGGTCGACTGCCCGGTGTGCGACCAGGCCGGCGAATGCAAACTCCAGGATTATTACATGGAGCACGGCCGCTACAACAGCCGTCTCGAAGACGTCAAAGTCAAGAAACACAAGAAGGCTGTTTCCATCGGACCGACGGTCATGCTCGATCAGGAACGCTGCATCTTATGCACGCGCTGTGTCCGTTTCTCCGATACCATCAGCAAATCCAACGAGCTCGGTGTGTTTAATCGCGGCGATCATTCGGAACTCGACGTCATGCCCGGCAAACAGCTGGACAATAAATATTCCGGCAACGTCGTCGACATCTGTCCGGTCGGCGCCCTGACCGATAAAGATTTCCGTTTCAAATGCCGCGTGTGGTACCTGGCCCAGACCAAATCGGTCTGCCCCGGATGCAGCATGGGTTGCAATATCAACGTCGATTGGGACAAGGCGCGTCCGCACATGCAGAAAAAAGCGCGCGTCATGCGTCTGAAGCCCCGTCACAATCCGGCTGTCAACGATTACTGGATCTGCGACGAAGGCCGCTACAACTATCATTTCATCGACGAGAACAGAATTTACTCTCCGCAGTCCAATAATCAGCTGATCGACTGGAACCAGTCGGTCTCGATCATTGCCCAGGCGCTCAAATCCGCCAAAGCGGACAAGATCGGCGTCATCGCGTCGCCCCAGCTGACCAACGAAGATTTATTTGTCATCCGCAAACTGTTCCAGGACACGCTTAAGGTTACGAACATTGATTTCAGAACTCCGCAGGCGGCCGGAACCAGCGATAACTTCCTTATGAAGGCGGACAAAAATCCGAACACCGCCGGCGCGCAGGCGATCCTCGCTAAGGGCAGTGCCGAAACGGCCCAGATCCTTGAGAAAGCCAAGCAGGGCGAGATCGAAGTGCTGTATGTCTTCGGTCAGGACCTTATCAAACATTACGGTAAAGATTTGATCGCGCAGGTGTCCAACAAAACGAAATTGTTTGTCTATCAGGGAAGCAATGTGAACGAAACATGCAGCTATGCCCATGTGATTCTGCCGAGCACCGTTTACGCCGAGAAAGACGGCACGTTCACCAATTGCCAGGGACGCGTTCAGCGCATCCAGCCGGCGTTCTTTCCGCTTGCCGAGAGCAAATCGGATTGGGAAATCCTGTCGCTGTTGGGCGAGAAGCTCAACATCGCGTTAAAGTATAAAAAGTCCGAAGAAATTTTTAAGGAAATCACTCGTGCCGTCGGTTCGTTTGCCGACATGAGTTACGGAGAGATCAAAGACCAGGGAATGGTTTTAAAGAAATAATTGAATCGTTGTTCGGGAATCGTTGCTCGTTGTTCGTACAAACGAGTAACGATCAACGAACGACGAACAACGGTACAAAATTAATCTTATGAGCGATCTATTAATTAAAGCACTTTTAAGCTGCGGCACCATCATGACGATGTTCGGCATCGCCGGGCTTTTGACCTGGGTTGAACGCAAGCAGAGCGCCGTCATGCAGGACCGCATCGGCGCCAACCGCGCCAAGATCTTCGGTTTCAGCGCGCTCGGTCTGTTCCACGCGATCGCCGACGTTTTGAAGATGCTGAGCAAGGAAGAATTCATACCGGTCGGCGCCAACAAGTTCCTGTTCAACCTCGCCCCGTACCTGTCGGTTATTTTCGCGCTCGTCGGATTTGTGGCGATCCCGTTCGGCGATCGTCTTATCTTGGGCGACGGCAGGGTCATAGAACTTCAGGCGGCCAACATCAATGTGGCGCTTCTCTTTATATTCGCAATGATGTCGATGGGAGTTTACGGCGTTGTTCTGGCAGGTTTTTCGTCGAATAACAACTATGCGTTTCTGGGGGGCTTACGCGGTGCCGCGCAGATGATCGCCTATGAAATCACGATGGGCGCCGCGATCATGGGCATCATCATGGTCTACAACTCGCTCGACCTTCAGCAGATCGTGCGCGGGCAGGGGGCCTATATGTTCGGCGGATGGCTTCCCAAATGGGGCATTTTCTGCCAGCCGTTGGCGTTCGTTCTATTCTTGACGGCCGCCACCGCCGAGACCAAACGCGTTCCGTTTGACCTTCCCGAAGGCGAATCGGAGATCATCGGATATTTCGTCGAATACAGCGGTATGAAATTCGGTATGTTCTTTCTGGCCGACCTTGTGGAAACGGTGCTGGTCTCCGCGCTCATGACGACGCTGTTCCTGGGCGGATGGCAGGTGCCTTATCTGATGCCCGACGGATTCCATTTTCCGTGGGGAGCGCATGTCGCTCTCTCGCACATCACCGTCGTTCTACTGGGTGTAGGCGCATTTTTCGCCAAGATCGGGATCTTTATCTTCCTGCTTATGGCCATCCGCTGGACGCTGCCGAGATTCCGTTATGACCAGCTGATGCATCTGGGCTGGAAGATACTTCTTCCGGCATCCTTCGTTAATATTTTCGTGACAGCAATCGTGATTACCTTATTGCGCTAAAGACTATGGAAAATAATGTAACCGAAAAACGCCGTAAAGAACTCGAACAATATTTTGATTCCAAAGGAATGTTCTCTTATCTGCGCGTCGCGCAGATGAAGCGGGCCTGGAAGCAGGCCAACCGCCGCGAACTGACCTGGTGGGAAAGCACCTATCTGCCGTCGGTTTGCCTTGGGATCTGGATCACGTCGTCCCACTTTTTCCGTAATCTTGGTCTGCACATCCTGCATCTTTTCGGCATCAAAAAAGACGTTCGGGCCGC
>JAGNTT010000125.1 GCA_017987425.1 Candidatus Omnitrophota bacterium | reverse complement strand
CCGCCACATCTTTCGTCACAACAGCGCCGGCGCCGATGAAGGCATAACGGCCGATGGTCACTCCGCAGAGGATGGTGGAATTCGCGCCTATGGTTGCGCCTTTTTTCACTTTAGTCAGACGGTAAAATTTGGGATCGCTGCGATTAACGGCGGAACGGGGATTGAAAATATTGGTAAAAACGCAGGACGGGCCGCAGAAGACATCATCCTCAAGCTCAACGCCGTCGTAGACGGACACGTTGTTCTGAATTTTGACATTATTACCGACAACGACCGAACCGTGGACGACAACGTTCTGTCCGATCTTGCAGTCTCTGCCGATCTGGGCGCCTTTGAAAATATGGCAGAAATGCCAAATTTTGGTACCCTCGCCGATTTTGGCTCCATCATCGACGGCGGATGAGGAATGAATGTATACACCTGATTTCATGCTAGTACCTTTTATCTAATTCTTCCTGGGCCTGGTGAAGCACCTTGAGGACCGCGAGAGCTTCCTTGCCGTCGGTCCGCGGCTGCTTGCGGCTGGCGACACAACCGAGAAAATGCAGACACGCTTCCTTCAAAGGCTCCTTCTTCTCTATAGGAACGGCCTCGAACTCCCCTTTGGAAGCGACAGGAACGCGATGCACCCACTGAACTTTATGGGAATATAAAATCAGTTTGTTATGTTCTTCGACATCGTTAAAGACGGCCATCTTTGTATCGCCGACAACGACGAGTTTCTGCTCTTTGAACGGATGCAGCCAGCTGACAAAAATATGGGCGCGCAGACGGTTGGAAAAAGTCATCATGGTCATGGTCGTATCGTAGACATTTTCCTGAAGATAATCCTGACCGAAGGCATTGACGCTTTTAGGCATTTCTTCGACAAGACTTAAGATGACGGAAATGTCATGCGGGGCAAAACTCCAGAGTATGTTCTCTTCGCTGCGCAGTTTTCCTATATTCAGACGGTTGGAATAAATGTATTGGAGTTTACCCAAAACACCGCTGTCGATGAGTTCTTTAAGTTTGATGATGGCCGGATGGAAC
The DNA here is from genome assembly GCA_017987425.1 of Candidatus Omnitrophota bacterium. GTDB lineage: Bacteria > Omnitrophota > Gorgyraeia > Zapsychrales > Fredricksoniimonadaceae > JAGNTT01. The sequence goes on along the minus strand of JAGNTT010000125.1, from coordinate 4,794 downwards.
TGGAGGATATGATCGACCATGAGGATGCGCCCATTGGAGGCCGCCAGCGCGATGAGCTCCTCGGCATCAACCACTGTGAGCGCCAGAGGTTTCTCAACAAAAACATCTTTGCCGGCCAGAAGCGCGGCTTTGACGATTTCATAATGAACGACAGCGGGTGCGGCGATCGCAACCGCCTTGATGGACTCATCCTTCAGGGCTTCCCTGTAATCCGTGAATGCCTTGGAAACATTATGCTCGGCCTGGCACTGCTTTAAAAGTTCCTGGTTGGAATCGCAGATGGAATGCAAAACACCGAGCTCGGCATAATTACGGACGAGATTCTTTCCCCAGTATCCTACACCAATAACAGTTAAATAACGCTGATCCATGCCAATAAACCGCTCAATGTTCTATTAATCAATCATTCACCTCAAATGTCCCTAGCATTATAATCTCATCCGGTTTGCCGGCAATGCCATTCCCATCTATTTTTACGAAAGGAATAAATTTACCGGGCGACGATAACATCGTTAATAATGCCATATAAACCCTATATTGGCCAGCTTTTAGAGATTCCGGCAAAAGGAGGTCAAACTGGTCGGTGATTTCTTCCCCCTGCTTCCATCGGTATTCAGGATAAATGCCGTAACAAGGCAGCCGGTTTATTGCGGCGATCTTTTTCCCCTTATCATCGACAATAACGGTAAGTACCGAGAAATTGCTGTGGACCGGTCCGTTCGTACGCCAGAGCTGAGAAATATTCAGCAAATTATGCCCCTTCTTTTTGATCAGCCTACTCTCAGCTGAAACCAGACTGACGCCATTTTGAGTTTCCGCCAGGACCGGCCGATCGCTTTGGGGATGAATCTGATAAAGATCTAATGATGGTTCTGGTCCGTCATACTTTTTAAAAAGGACGACGGAATTGACACGGTCGATCGCACGAAAACCCCCTTCGGAAAAAAACTTACGCATGCGGAGGTCGGAATCCGGCCGGGCAAAAGTGGACACCCGGGGGTCTCCAAAATCAATCAGCGCGTATTCGATGTCTTTAGGCGTTTCATAAAGTTTGGTCTTATTAAAATAACCTTTATAAATATAGTGAAAGGAATAGTAACTGTTCCGGCCTGCCAGCATGGGTGAAAATCCGAAGGTACTCACGACCGCGGCTTCATCCGGAATTTGATCAATCAGTTCCTTCTTATATGCATCCTCATCATCCATAACCAACTGCATGGCGTAACGTTTATATTGAGAAATAGGGCCGTAAAAGAAATTGGAGGCCACCGCAAAAAGCATCACCATAACACACAGGATCGGAACAAATCCCCGCTTGGTTGAAACCCGCGCCAGCCCGTAGGCTGCGGAGATATAAACAAACGGCGTAATGGTCGAAGTGTAATGGTAAATGATCAGATGTTCCTGTTCACGCGTCGAAGCCAGATGCTGAAGCAGGGAAAGGCTGCAAATCATGAATTCCTTTAATCCCATGAAAGAAAGAAATCCGGCAGGAAAAAGCATACAAAAGAAATATCTGGCGTTTATTGCAGTGGCGAGAGAATCCCAGAGGATTTTCGGATTAAAGACCATATTGCGGATGATCTCGCCGAATCCTTTTCCGAACTGCGGATAGGCAGAGTCATAACTCAAATCCCCCTTAAATGCCGGAATGACAACCAATAAACCGACGGCCACCCAAATAAAACTAAACAGCGAGGGCCAGATCACCCACTTCCACGGTTTCCGGCAGACAAAGGCATAACCCCCGAACATGAACGTCACAATCCCAAGATCGGCCCGGTTGATGATTGATAAAAATATAAACAGCATGAACATGCCGAACCGCTGGCGTTCCATGAAATAAAACGCCATAAGAAGCGTGAACGTTGAGTACACGAGGGGGTTGTACTCATAGAGGTTGGCAAACTGTATCGGCGGATAAAAAAGAAAAGACAACGCTAAAGATGCGGCCAAAGCTTCGGGCATGCGGGCGCGTCCAATGAGAAAAATAGGAATGGCGCTGGCACCGAGAGCAAATGACTGAAGGAACAAAAGAACCCGGGGATCGTACCCGGCAATAAAAAAGACCGGGGCCGTAACCGCGTTGATGAACTCAAGCGCATTGCCCCAGATGGGAACATTATTGAACAACGATATTTCGCCGCTGCCGTGCAGGATTTTCCAGTTCTCATGCACAAAGATGGCAAAATCAAAATCGTTGAACGAAAATGCATCATATCGCTGAAAAGAAACAGCTGAAAAGAACGCGGTGTACAATATGACGCCGATCCATACGATGCACAAGGCCCGCTGAGTCTTCCATGCCTGCAGCAAAAAAGATTTCTGTGGTTCCGCCATCAGCCTTTTCCTTCGGGTATGACGCGCGGTTTCGATCCGATGATGTCCGCCGCTGTTAAAGCATCCATCAAGTCGTCCCTGCAGTCCGAAAATGACTTGGGAATATTACGTCCGGTCTGATATTGCCGCCATCGAGAGGACGCAGGAGGAAAAACGCTCAATTCATCTTGATTAATCATGGATTGTAAATTTCCCGATCTGTATACTCACATTCGGTTTTCCGGCAAGCGCATTCCCTTCGATCATGTCGATATGAAGGGGCACACCGGATAACACTAACAGCAGATGGGTCGTATATTCCCCTGCTTTTAAATCTAAAGGCAGAAGCAAGTCGAACGGATCGGTAATTTCTTCTCCCGCCTTCCAGCGGGACGCCGGATAAAGGTGGTAACAGGGCTTGCGCCAGTACTGATAGACATTTTTGCCTTTGCTGTCAAAAATAGCGATGTTCTCCGAAAAATCCCCTTCGATTATAACTTTAGGACGCCAGCGCAAGGTCAGGCTCAGCACGTTCTGTCCTCTCTTCTTGATCAACTGATGGTCAAATGAAACCAGTCTGGCACGGTTCTCAACCACTTCAGCCTGCTCTGCCAGATCACTTGGAGGACCTGAATCAAACAGTTTTGGCGATGAGCCTTTATCCTTCCCAAAGAGGACAACGGAGTTGATGCGGTCAATCACACGAAAATTTCCTTCGTTAAGAAACTTCAATACGAGGAGGTCTGAATCCGGGACCCCAAAACTAAATAAACGCCTATCCAAAAAATTCACCATCGCATATTCGATATCCCGGGGCGTTTCATAGACCGTATTACCAAGAAACAAACCTCTGTAAATAAAATGAAAAGAGTAAAAACGATTACGTCCGGCGAGCATCGGAGAAAATTCAAATGTGCTGACAACCGGCACATTTTTAGGGACGTCGGAAAGCATTTTCTTCTTGTAAATATCTTCCGCATCGACACGGGTGTCATGGACATATTTTTCAGGATGGGACAAAGGCCCGTACAAAAAATTGGCATAAATCGTAAACATAAGCGGGAGCGGCGATAATAGTAAACCCAGCTTGCGCTTTCCATGAATAAACGCCATTCCGTGAATCGCTGCAATAAAGACAAACGGTGTAATGGTTGCCGTGTAGTGATAATAAATCGTGTGTTCATTCAACCGGTTCGACGCCAAATGCTGCAACAGAGACAACGAACAGATCAGAAATTCTCTTAATCCCACGATCGGAAGAAAAAGAGCAGGATAAAACATCTCATAGAAATATTTCCCGTTCTCAGGCGTTGCCAAAAGTTTCCAGACTTTTCCCGGATGCAGGATCATGTTTTTTATGATTTCATCGAAACCATCACCAAACTGCGAATAATAAGAATCGTGAAAAATTTGGGTATTGAAATGAGGAATAATGATAAAAAGCCCGATAAACACCCAAAGGACACTCACCAGGATCGGCCAGACAACCCATCTCCAGCTTCTTTTAAGTGCAAAAGCATAAACACCGTACATGACAGTCACAATGCCCACATCGACGCGGTTCAGCAGAGAAAGGATAATAAACAACATAAACCACCCGAACCGTTTCTGGTCAAAGCAATAGAACGCCATCAGCAACGTGAACGTTGCATACACAATGGGATAATATTCATATACATTGCAGTACCACATCGCCGGATAACATAAATAGGAAAACGCCCAAAAGACCGCCATCGGTTCCGGCAGACGGTTGCGGGCGATCAAGAATATGGGAATGGCTCCGGCTCCCAGCGCAAATGACTGCCAGAACAGAAGCCCCCGGGGATCCATGCCGAAAAACAAATATAATGGAACCGTCACAAAAGAGATCAACTCAAGCGCATTGCCCCAAATAGGAACGTCATTCAGCATCGAAATATGCCCACTGCCGTGAACAGCTTTCCAAGACTCGTGCACGAACAGGCCAAAATCAAAGTCATCAAAAGAAAAAGCTGCGTAACGCATCACAGAAATGCTTGTAAAGAACGCCGTGTAAACGAAGACACCCGCCCATACGAGGCACAAGGCCCGCTGGGTCTTCCAGGTATTCACCAAAAAAGATTTCGCTCGTTTGATCATCAATGACTTCCCTTTTGTATGGCGTGCGGAATGTATTCAATAATATCCGCGGCGGTTAAAGAAACTTTGCCTGTCTGACGGGCCGCTTCATCTCCGGCGAGGCCGTGAAGATAGCACCCGGTCTTGGCCGACTGAAACGGCTCCACGCCCTGAGCCAATAGCGCCGCGATCATGCCCGTGAGAACATCCCCGCTTCCGGCCGTCGCCATACCGCTGTTGCCGGTTTGATTGATATAGATATTTCCCGACGGGGATGCCACAACGGTGCGGTGACCTTTGAGCAAGAGTACACAGCGGTTTTGAACACTAAAATCGCGAGCCGCTTTCGCGCGGTCCTTACCGATCAGATCTGATGAC